>JAEWKH010000167.1 GCA_023386155.1 Pseudomonadota bacterium | reverse complement strand
CGAACGGCATCGTAATCAGGCCGGAGGGCGACGGGAATGGACATGGCAAACCTCCTCGCTTGCCATGTTGAATCACATTTCCGGTGCTTTGAGGCTGCGACGAGTCGCTCTCACCAGGACGTGGTATGAGTGCTCAACTACCGGCGAGACGGACGTTAGTGGCAAGGATACCAACCTGTCGGGGGCGCATGTGACGGCAGCAGTCAGTTACTGCTGAGGTCCGGTACTGTTTCGTTGGCACCTGCGCTTTCCCGATCGGTGCCGTCAGCTGGTCAACCTAAACCCCGGTATGTCATCGTCGAGTTTTCGAGTGGGCGCACACGCCACCAACCCGATAGCATGATCGCCGTCGGGCATGCATGCGCCGAAGGCATATACCCACAAGTGCCTCGCTGAGCGACTGCCAGTAATCGCTCTCCAGGGACATCAATTTCGCTGGCGCAACAACGGACCTCGTCGGGATCTCCCAGGTTAAGCCCTGTAGCTCGCTGCGAGATCGGTATGGCTTTTCTGGGTCTCCTCCACGGATGGAGATGGGCCATGTTCGGGGAGGAGGCCATCGCCGAACTCCGGCATCCCATCCAGGCCTTCTGCATCGCACCGGTTCCCGTGGCGACCCTGATCGCCTCCACGGCAGCCTCTCCGTACTAACCACCAGACCCTTAGTCGCTGCGGCGACGTTGGAGGTTTCCCGTAAAAGACGGACCATGCATTTTCGAAACACACCGACCCTGCCAGGGACGCGCGCTGGATCGACGACCGCAGCGACCTCGATCCAGCGCGGCGGGCAATTCAGTGCGCCTCGTCCGACGGCCCGAAGACCTCATAGTGGATCCGGTCGGACGGGACGCCGGCGCGGGCGAGATCACTGGTGAAGGCACGGAGAAAAGGCTTGGGCCCGCAGAGGTAAACATCCGCCTTATGCAGCGGTGTATGATCCTGAAGCCATTCCACACGGATGAAACCGTCGGCCTCGTGTGTCTTACCCGCCGCGTCGTCTGGATGCGGTTCGCTGTAAAATGTCGCGACCCGAATTTTGCCATGCGCTTCTGCGAGGGATCGGATATGACGGTCCATCGCGTGAGTGGTACTGTTCATGGTGCCATGAACGTAATAGGCCTCCAGAGCAGGGTGCTGGTCAGCAATGGTCTCAACCATGCTCACCATCGGCGTCAGGCCTACCCCGCCGGAGAGCAGCACCACGGGCCGCGGTGGCGCTTCGGGCAAGAAAAAGTCGCCGGCTGGCGGGGTCGCTTCCAGAATGTCGCCGACGTTGACATCATCATGCAGGAACCGCGATCCGCCTTGGCCATTCGCCTCCCGTTTCACGGAAATGCGGTAGAAGTCTGAATTGGGCCCGCAGGAAATGGAGTAGTTGCGCTTGAGCTGTGCTCCATTCGCCGGGTGAAAGCGGAAGGTCAGGTATTGTCCCGGCTTGTGCTGGATCACCGGCCGTCCATCGACGGGACGAAGGACAAAAGACGTAATGACAGCGCTCTCCCGGAGCTTGTCAGCCACCGCAAATTCCCGCCAGCCCGACCAACCTCCCTCGAGATGCTCGATTTCGGCACGAATAGTGGCTTCGCGCGATATCAAGATGTTGGCGAGAAACCAGTAGGCTTCGCCCCAGGCATTGACGATCTCCTCAGTGGCGGCATCGCCCAGCACTTCGGCGATCGCACCGAGCAGAGCCGTCGCAACATATGGATAGTGCTCAGGGAGAATATGAAACCCAATGTGCTTATGGGCGATGCGTTCGACAACGGGCGCAATAGCACCCAAATCTTCGATGTTACGGGCATAAGCCAAAATGGCGGCCGCGAGGGCATGGACCTGAGCTCCACCGTCTCCTTGGTTGGCGTGGTTGAAGAGCGCCCGGATATGCTCATCCTGAAACAGGCGGGCATACATAAGCTTGGTGATGACCGTCCCATGCTCAGCAAGGGCGGGGACTGTTGCCTTCACGATCGCGATAGTCCGCGGGCTTAATGGTTGTTGCATCATTGATCTCCATTGGCGGTGGAATTTGTCAGCGAAGCTTCGCCAGCTGTGCGAAGGCGGATGGCAGCCTGTAGGCTCTTGGCGATGCGCCGTGCTTTCGCTTGAAGGGTCCTGGCGACCTCGTCGGGCAGCAGCTCGCCGGTGGTCTGTTCCCAAAGCTCGAGCCAGCGGCTGAACATGCCTGGCGTGATCCGGTTGGCATGGATCAGGTGAATCACGACAGGGTTCCCCTTGTAGCGGCCCGAAGCCAGCATCACCGAAGACCAGAAGTCCTCCAGGCGATCGAGGTGCTCAGTCCAGTCGTGTACGGCGTCGTTGAACACGGGGCCGAGCTCGGCGTCTCGTCGAACCTGGTCATAGAAGCGCCTCAGGAGGATTGGCAGGGTTGCGTGATCGAGTTGAGGGGTACTGCTCACGGAGGTGATCTCCATTGCTTGTCTCCGGGGCTGTCGCGGCCGAAACGCTAAGCGATGCTTTGGTTTGCGGGTCACTCGGAACCGGATCGGGCCATTTGTATGGCTGCAATACGCTTGTATGATGCGTACCTATGAGGGTCGTAATTCAGAGCGCGTCACAGGCAGTTGAGGTGTCTGCGACTTTTGGCTTAGGATCCGCAGCACAGCAATGCAGTAATTATACGTAATTGAAACGGACTGTATTGATCCCATCACGCATACATTTTGCTCGGAGAAGCCAAGGAACAATGATGGATCCGAGCCTCCGCTCCCGCAGGGTCGTGCCGCACATCGCGTTCGATCCCGACAGCTTCTTCCGAAGCTCCGTGGCCGAATTGACGGCGGATGGACGCTACCGGACTTTTCTCGAGCTGGAGCGCAGGGCAGGGTAGTTCCCGCTCACCGATTGTCCCGGCAGGCCCGAGCCCGTTGCCGTGTGGCGCTCGAAGGACGACCGCGGCACGGGACAGCGTCCGGTTGTCACTTGGCTTCCAAGTTTGACCCTGATCAGCATCCAATTCTAACCCTGCCGCCGCCGGTCGAAGGAGCGCAAGTGGCCGTCGCCTCCGTCTTGGATGTGCTATTGGACGGCGTTCGATTTGGCTCGGGCAAGTCGAACGACTGATGGTTTCGGCGGGCAACACAAGCTCGCCGCCTCAGAGAAATCCCTGATATCGCCTTGCCCAAAATTGAGATGAGATGGTCCCTGGACTGAGGGTAGGTAACCATGGTCGTCGAGCGAGTGATTATGTTGGGTCCGGCGAAACCGGGGCGATGGGCGATGCTCATCCTGCTCGCACTGGTCTTCCTTGCCGCGCCGCTTGGTGCAGTCGCTCCTGCCCAGGAAGCCCAGACACCACCGTCCGTGCAAGAATTCGTTAAGCTGCTCGACGACCCGGCTGTGCGCTCTTGGCTCGAGCAGATCCGGAGCGCGCAGGAGGAAACTTCATCCTCCGAACCTATAGCCGACCGCATCCAGATGGCGTCGCGGTTGTCTGGGATCCACGAGCATTTGACAAAAATCGTCGTGGCAATCCCACATTTCTCTTCCGAGTTGCGCCGAGCGTCCAATCGTCTGTTGCAGGAGCTCCGAAACCGCGGGCTCTCCACTGTGGTAGCGCTCATCTGTGGGTTCGCTGCTCTGGGCTATGGCACCGAGAGCCTGTTCTGGCGCGCCACAAAGCGCAGCCGCCTGTGGATCCGAGACCATCCCATGACCACCGTCGCGGACCGCTTGCGCATGATCGCCATGCGCCTTGGCTTCGGATCATTGGTTGTGGCGATCTTCGGACTCGGCAGTGTCGGGGCCTTCCTCTTGTTCGAATGGCCGCCGCTGCTGCGGCAGGTCGTGATCGCCTATCTGGCGGCCGCGGTGTTCTTCCGCCTGACGCTCGTTCTCGGCCGTGTGGTGCTGGTGCCGAACGGAACTGTGGATCTGGATGATTTAGCGCGGTTCCGGGTCGTGCCGATGCCAGCCGAGCACGCCCGCTTCTGGCAGCGTCGGTTGGGACTGTTCATAGGATACTGGGCGTTCGGGCGCGCCACTCTGGATCTCCTGATTGTGTTCGGCTTCAGCCAGGATCTGCACGAGGCGGCTGGCTATTTCCTCGGCATGGGACTGCTCGGGATCGCGCTGGAGGCGATCTGGCGTCGACCGCACCCCAAAGTGGCGCCTCCGCATACCAGCTGGGGCCCTGCCAGCCTCAGCATCCTCCTGACGGCTTATGGTGTCCTTCTCTGGCTGTTGTGGGTCTCAGGCCTTGACCACCTGTTCTGGCTGACCGTGGTTGCGATGCTGCTGCCCAAAGCCATTGCGGTCGGGCAATTGGCGGTCGCGCACCTTCTGCGCCCCACGGCCGAGGATGATTTGCCGAAGCGGAGTGTTCTGGAGGTTGCCGTCGAGCGGGGATTGAGGATGGTTCTCATGCTGACTGCGGCATTGTTCCTAGCGGATGTCTGGAGCATTGACCTCGTCGCCATCACTGCGCGCGACACCCTCGCGACGAGAATGGTCCGTGGAGCTCTGACGAGCATCATGGTCCTGCTGCTAGCCGACTTTCTCTGGCATGTGAGCAAGGCCGCAGTGGATGCTAGACTGGCGGAAGCGGGTGTAGCGGCATCCCCCAACACGAAGGATGCCATTCATCAGGCAAGGATTCGCACTTTGCTGCCAATCTTCCGCAACATCCTATTTGTGGTCATCACCACATTGGCGGCGCTCACCGCCTTGTCGGCGCTCGGGTTTGAGATTGGGCCGCTGATTGCGGGCGCCGGCGTGTTTGGCGTGGCGGTCGGGTTCGGTGCCCAGACACTAGTTAAGGACATCATCAGCGGGATCTTCTATCTGCTGGATGATGCATTTCGGATCGGCGAGTATATCCAAAGCGGCTCCTACAAGGGGACGGTCGAGGCCTTTTCCCTGCGCTCGGTGAAACTACGGCATCATCGCGGGCCGGTCTACACAGTTCCGTTCGGACAGCTCGGGGCAGTACAGAACATGAGCCGCGACTGGGTCATTGACAAGTTTCAGATCAACGTCACCTACGACACCGACCTGGAGAGGGCACGCAAGCTCATCAAAACGATTGGCCAAGAGCTAGCGGAGGAGTCTGAATTCTCTCAACACATCATCGATCCGCTGAAGATGCAGGGAGTTGAGCAGTTCGGGGACTATGCCATCGAGATCCGCTGCAAGATGACGACCAAACCGGGCGAGCAGTTCACGATCAGGCGCAGGGCTCTTGCCCGGATCAAGCAGGCTTTCGACGAGAGTGGCATCCGTTTCGCCACGCCGACGGTTCTGGTATCGGAGCGGGAGGCGACCGGACCGGCCGCAGCACGACACGTGATTGAGCGCACCAGCTCCAAACGGCCTGCGGCAGAATAGCCATCCTGTAACCTCAGATCCGGCACAGGTTGACTCGTGCGCGCCCCGGACAGCTTCGACGGATTCTCCGGATCGGTTCCCCAGAACTGGCAAATGCCGTCTTGGACAAATTTCCAAGATAAACTCATGAAATTTCCAAGGTCGCCGCAAGGACTTTCCGCCGGCCAATCGCCATCCTGCGTCCGAAACACAAGGTGCCGAGTCTGACAATCGACGCGACGGCATGAAACGCATCATTGGAGATGGGGGCAAGCATGGGAATATACGGTGCAATGCGGACAAGCCTTTCAGGCATGAACGCTCAGTCCTCTAGGCTGTCGACCATCTCTGATAATATCGCCAACCAGAACACCACGGGCTACAAGCGCGCCTCAACCGAATTTGCCACGTTTGTGGCTGCCAGCGGTCATGGCTCCTATGATTCTGGTTCCGTCACGACCAACGTCAGATACAGCATCAGCCAACAAGGGGCCAAGCAGTACACGACCTCGGCCTTCGATCTTATGATTGATGGGAATGGGTTTTTCCCTGTGGCGGATGCAGGGGGGGCTGTGGCGTACACACGCGCGGGGTCCTTTGTGCCCGTTGTTCGGCTCGTTGAGACAGAGGCCGGCACGAAGCACGCCGTTACGCGCCTGATCAACCCGGCCGGATTTGAGTTGCTGGGGAAAAAACTCAATGCGGATGGAACCTCAAATGGGGCAGGGGGTCTCGTTCCGATCGAACTGCCAACGGGTGAGCTGAAGCCGAATGTCTCCAGAAGCGGCGTATTCAAGGCGAACCTGCCGGCCAGCACAAGCATCCGCTCAGCGTGGATACCCCCAACTGGGGCCCTCCCTGCGGAAGGGACCTACGATATTAAAACAAGCATCGTGACCTATGACCCCTTGGGAACGAAGGTCACTCTCGATGTCTATCTTGCGAAGACGGGCGCCAACGAGTGGCAGGTGGCGGTCTACGATAGCGGGAGCGCATCCCGACCGGCCAGCCTTCTTGGAACGAGCACACTCGCCTTCGATCCCATGACCGGGAACGGTTCCGGGGGATCGCTGTCATTTGCCATTCCCCATGCGACGGAAACCGGAGCGACGTTTCCATTCACTCTCGACTTGACCGGCATGCAGCAGGTTGATGCTCCCTACAAGGTCCACGAAGCCGAAGCGGACGGAAACGCCGCGAGTTCACTGGAAGGCTTCGAAATTTCAACGGATGGGATCCTGTATGAGGTTTACTCGGATGGAACGCGTAATCCGTCGTACCAGATCCAGCTCGCCAGCTTTCAAAGTCCGGACCGGCTGAGCACCGAGCCTGGCAACGTCTACCGGGAAACGCAGCAATCAGGAGGCGTTCAATATGGTACGGCGGGAAGTGCCGGCTATGGCAGCGTGAACTCGGGAACTCTCGAAGCCTCGAACGTCGATCTCGGCACCGAGCTTGCGGAGATGATTCAGTCCCAAAGCGCCTACACGGCGAACTCGAAGGTCTTCCAAACCGGATCGGAACTCCTGGACGTCCTCATCAACCTTAAGCGCTAAAGCGTCAAAACCGTCTGAGGCATATGATGCAGGCTCGTGCAGCTTCACTCGTTCTGGCTGGCTTTATCGAAGCGGAGGGAGGGACCGCAACCCTAGCGCCGGACAGCTCCCGCCTCATCTCCCTTCGAGGTGTGGCTGGCGGCAGGCCATTCAACATTCATGTCGCGGGCGCCAAGCCGGGTGATGGGGCGTTCCGATGGATGATCTCGGTTCCAGGCGAGATCTTGGACGATGATTCTGATATCACTGTGATCGGGGCGATCAAAGCGACGCCCATGGTGTGTACCTACATCTTCATGCCAAGAGTATTCCTTCAAATTCTAGGTGTGAGGCAGGGTGCCGACGTCCGTGTGGGGCTGTCGGTGAATCCATTCAAAGGCGGCTTCGTGACGGACAATCGTCCTTGGCCTATCATCCAAGGGACGTCGGAAGGGTTCCCGTTCGAGCCAAAGCCCCATTTTGACGACGATGAAGCCGACGTCCGTCCTACCTTCCCATCGTAGTTCAGCATACACTCCGCTGTCGACCCTCAGCAGACATGCAAACTCCTTCGATCCGATGCGGGACGGCTATATGGATCTGGCAGAGCAAAGCTTTACGGTTACCAGATCGGCGACGCTGTCCGTCGTCTCCAAGCCCACTTCGTATTGACACCGGGTCAGCCTCCTTGCATAGCAAGAACAGTGAATGAGCTGCCTTCCACGGCAAAACCGGATTGACGAGTTTCCGTCATGCCGCCGTTGGATCATAAGGATGACTGCTCCTTTGACACCGACATCGGCAGAACCCGCCAGCAATCACCGGAAATTATGGTCTCCTCAGAGGCCGCGTTAACAGAGTTTGCCGGACTGCAAGGGCTAATAAACCGAGCAACCGGATCAGTCTCATCAGGAGTAACCTGGTGCAATTTACTTTCGGCAGCTACAGGCTCGATCCGGATCGGCGCGAGCTCACCAGAGGATCTGATACGATCGCGCTGGGACCTAGGGCGTTCGATCTTCTGCTCTATCTGATTCAGCACAGCGCGCGCGTCGTCAGCAAACAGGAATTGCTGCACGTGATCTGGGGTGGTCGGATCGTCTCTGAGTCGACGATGACGAGCCACGTCAACGCTGTGCGCAACGCTATTGGCGACAGCGGGTCGGAACAGCGCCTGGTACGTACTGTCGCCCGAAAGGGGTTTCGGTTTGTTGCCGATGTCCGGGTGACCGACCGTCCGAACCAAACTGGTCTGCCCGGTCAGGATTTCACCCCAGCGACTCCCTTGATATCACCCGCACCGAAGGTTGACGGACGGCCGTCCATCGCCGTCATGCCGTTCCTGAACCTGAGCGCGGACCCCACGCAGGAGTACTTTGCCGACGGGGTGGTGGAGGATATTATCGCAGCGCTGTCGCGCCTTGGCTGGCTCTTCGTCACCGCCCGCAACTCGAGCTTCACATACAAGGGCCGTACGGTCGACGTGACTCAGGTCGGTCGCGACCTAGGAGTCCGGTATCTGCTTGAGGGCAGCGTACGCAGGGCCGAAGATCGTGTGCGCATCACAGGTCAATTGATTGAGGCGGCCACTGGGATCACTGTTTGGGCTGAACGCTTTGAAGCCTCGCTCAACGACATCTTCCAAGTGCAAGACGAGGTCGTGGCCAGTGTTGTCGGTGCAATCGTTCCTCAACTGGAACGAGCTGAGATCGAGCGAGCCCACCGCAAGGCAGATGACTGCCTCGACGCCTATGATTACTATCTGCGCGGCATGGCGAGGTTCCACCAGGGAACCAGGGGGGCCGTCAGCCAGGCCTTGCCGCTGTTTTACAAGGTGATCGAGCTCGACCCAGACTACGCGGCCGGTTACGGCATGGCAGCGTGGTGCCATGTTTGGCGCAAGCTCAACGGCTGGTTGGCCGATCCCGCGCAGGACGCCGCCGAGGGCGCCAGATTGGCCCACCGGGCCATTGAACTTGGCAGGCATGACCCAATCGCCCTGACCCGCGGCGGTCACGCCCTTGGCCATTTTGGAGGCGACCTCGACGGTTGCATCGCTTTGCTTGACCGAGCGCTGGTGCTCAATCCCAACCTCCTGGCGGCGTGGTATCTCAGCGGGTTCCAGAGGATCGCCCGAGGAGAGCCAGACGATGCCATCAAGCGCTTTGCGAAAGGAATGCAGCTGAGCCCCTTGGACCCCGAGATGCCTCGGATGCAGACCGGAACGGCACTGGCCCATATGCTGGCCGGGAACTATGATCAAGCGTCATTATGGGCCAGCAAAGCGCTCGGAGAGTTGCCAACCTTTACACTCGCAGCTGGAGTTCTTGCCGCTAGTGACGCACTTGCCGGTCGAACGCGTGAGGCAGAGCGCACCCTTCGCGAGTTGCGGCAACTGAATCCCTCCCTGCGGGTCTCGAATATCAGTGACTGGCTGCAGCTTCGGCGGCCGGCGGATCTCGACGCTCTAGCGGAAGGGTTGCGGAGATCAGGTCTGCCGGAGTAGCACCCGTCAATTATGCGGCCGTCAGCATTGCAGCGACTAATTCCTAAAGCGTCGACTGTGGAAGCAGGACCCGGTTTTGATCGTAACGATGAATGGAACTATAAGTTGAGCCCTTCGGACGCCAGCGCCACTTTACGTCCGATGGTCTAGCCACGAAAGATCGATTGGATCGCGCTAAGTAGAACCCGCCCCCTGCGAGCGTCCGACGTCGTCTGAGATTCACTCCTAGGAGATTGCTGCCCCCGCCGGGACAGTGCGCTAGTCAGGATTCGCGTCAGAGCGGGTCGCTCTGCAAGCAACGCAGCCAATGCTTGCTGTTTGATTTCATAAACGACGACGTTCTCCAATGCCTCCAAGGTGCAAGCCTCCTCGGTATCCACGAGCAAACCGACTCCGCCGTAATAGTCGCCAGGTGCCAGACGGCCGAGTTCGTCATGATCTCTGCGGACCGAAATAACGCCGGAGCGCACAATCGCCAGGTTGGTTGCCGGCTTGTCTCGCCGAGCGATCACCTCGCCCGAGACGAACTCACGAACGACCGCGGCCTCCGCCAGAGTCTTCTTCTCATCGAGATCCAGGGATTGGAAGAGCGGGACTGCTTTGATGAGCTGGAGGGGTGTTACAGGCGGCGGTTCGGCGCTCTCCTCCGTTGGAAGCTTCCGAATAGCCACCAGAGCATCGGGCGGCGTGGCAAGAAGCAAGCCGGACGCTTTACATTGGCGGTAGACGAGATCGAGGATCTCGTTCTTTGCCGCGATGCGTTGAGAAATCTCGCCTACCCAGAATTGCAGTTCAATCTCCAGTGCAACAGCGTCCAATGTCCTGAGAGACACGATAGGAGCCGGCACTTTAAGGGCTTTGCTGGAACTCGAGAGAACAACGCCCATCACGTCGCTCACAATGGACGGCATGCGGGTCGGCGAAATCCTGACGATGACGCTCATTTTGTGCATCTCGGTCGGGCGGCTCACGTTCGTGAGACCGAGCTTCGCAAGGACACTGTTGGGCAGAACGACGATGTTGCTCTCGCCCGTCAGGATATGGGTCGACCGCCACGTGCTTTCGACGACCCGTCCCTCCGTGCCGTCACGGAGGTGGATCCAGTCCCCCAGCGTGTAGGGGCGACCAAGGGTCAGAGCGATCCCAGAGAAGACATCGCTCAAGGTACTCTGTAGAGCAAGGCCGAGAATGATCGCGACGACGCCAGACGTGGCCACCAGGGTTCCGATCGGAACGCCGAAGACGAAGGCGAGGACGGAAAGGCCCATGCCCAGGTAGACGACGCCAACGATCAGATCCTGGACAAGGCGGGCTTCCCGCGGCTTGCCGTTAAGGATGAGATAAAGGCGGACGATGCCGATGATGGCCCATGCGAGATGCACCCACCACAGGATCTTTGCGGATGTCAGCAGTAAGGTGTTCACATCCCGCGTGCTGCCATCAGCATAGCTCAGGGGTGCCAAGTGGCCGTGGACGAGGACAAGCGTCATGGCACCGAAGAATGCAAGCTCGACAAGCATTCGTTCGTTCGCGCGAGCTTGCGGAATCAGGTGCCACACGATGATACCGACGACGCCGAGGGAGAACAACGGCATGGCCGGATCGGCGAACATTGCGGTAAAGGACATCGGTTCACTTTTATTCTAGGGTGGGTTGAGAAACCCGAAATGCTGCGAGGACCGAAGGACCAACTCACGGCCGCTGCTTGCCCAGCCGACGCATTATCGCCGCCATGTCCACTCGCATCAGCTATACCGAAGTCTAGAACGTCAATTGGCATGCTCGTTCGCCGGCTGAGCGGATCTAACCGTGGGCATCAGGGCGACTATGCTACGCTGCAGAGCGCAAGTGATGTGAGCCGGCAAGGCGCGCCCAGTGTTCACAACGGGCTGCCCGTCGGGCCTATGGGTATTGCAGACCTAAACCTTTGTATATCGGCAACTGAACCTCGGGTCGTGTCGCCATCGAGGCCACCGGCTTGTAGGATATCAGCATCGCTCGGCTGAGACCGGCGAGGATCGCCGTGGCGGCCGCAATCCGAACGCCTTTCCGATCATTCCTCTGACCACTTCTGCCGGGGGAACCAAGTCGGCTAGAACGGCGCGAGCGTCAGAAGGCCGAAACCGTGCACAGTTCAGCACAGGAGTAGATCCAATGAAAGTTGTTGTCGTAGGTGGAACCGGCTTCATTGGTGCGAGGCTCGTGACGATGCTGCGCGAGCACAATCTGGATGTGGTTAGTGCCTCGCCATCAGCGGGGGTCAACACGATCACGGGCGAAGGGCTGTCCGACGCGCTGAACGAGGCTCAGGTCGTGGTGGATGTCTCGAACTCGCCGTCACTACAGGATGATGTCGCGCTTCGGTTCTTTGATGCGTCTGGCCGGCATCTCCTGGCCGCTGCGGAAGCGGCAGGTGTCAGGCATCACATCGCGCTGTCCGTCGTCGGGACGGATCGCTTGCCTGAGAGCGGTTACTTCAGGGCCAAGATGGCGCAGGAGAACCTGATCCGTGCGTCACATCTACCCTATACGATCCTGAGAGCGACACCATTCTTCGAGTTCATCACCGGGATTGTCGAGAATGCTGCGGACGGAGATGTCCTTCGTCTCTCTCCGGCCTCGATTCAACCCATTGCGGCCGATGATGTGGTGGCGGCACTGCGGGATCTTACGCTCAGCCGCCCGCAGTACCGCGAGCTCGAAATCGTCGGCCCAGACCGGTTCCGCCTCAACGAACTCGCAGAGCAAATTCTCACGGCGAACGAGGATCCTCGGACGGTAATCGTGGATGAAAACGCTTTGTACTTCGGGGCCGTCTTGCGGGAGGATACCCTTGTCCCGGTTGATCATCCACGGTTCGCGCCGACGCGGTTCGAGGATTGGATCAGGCTGTACATTGCTCAGGCCTTGGCCCCCGCCTTCTGAATATCCGGGAAGGGTGTCGGCCGCGCGAGCGGACCGCCGCTGCAACGCCTTGACGGTCTTCCATTGGCAGGCATGGCCATCAGTCGCCTTGAGCACAGCACGATCGGATGATGAGATGAAGGATTTTAGCACCTACAGGCCGGGGAGCAGGTTCGAGCGTTGGATCGATGCGAGGCTGCCTGTCGTTCGCTTCGCCCACGATACGGCCGTGTCG
>JAEWKH010000157.1 GCA_023386155.1 Pseudomonadota bacterium | reverse complement strand
CAAGGGCCTCCTGCCCGGACGGCTGCGTGCACCGTCCGGCAGGACCGCATCCCCACCCCGACATCTGCGACGCCTCGCGAGCGCGCCCCTCGCCGGGCGGGGACAGGCAACGATATAGCCGAGCTTGTCCTGCCTGTCAAGAACAAAGTGAGAACATTATTCGCAGGCGGGCCGAAAAGCTCTCCTCCCCCTTGTGGGGAGCAGGTGGAGGTGGGGGTGTGGGCGCTGGACTGGACCAGCGTGGCGCCGACACCCCCACCCCGGCTGCTTGCGCAGCCACCCCTCCCCACAAGGGGGAGGGAAGGACGCCTGTGCCTCGCATCGCAGGATGAGGGTCGCGGGGCGGCACGGACACCATTCTCTCCGGCATCGGCGTGCCCTCACCCCGACCCTCTCCCGCCCGGGAGAGGGAGTGGCGCAGCTTCACCGGAGCGGGATGGCCGGCCGCCGGCCACCCCATGGACCATTGAAGTCACGTAGCGTCGCCTTAAGAACTATCGTAGCGTTGCCTCGAATGGCAGGCATCCTCTGCCTTGAAAGTCGGCATGTCGGCCAGAGCACATTTGAACCTTCCGGGCACGCTTGCGTTTACAGCCTCCATGGCGGCCAAGATCCAGGCGCGTGGCTCTGGCGAAATCCCGGCTGCCTTCGCCGGCTTCCGGCGCCCCGACAGCCCGGGCCGGCTTCCTCGATGGAAGACGAAACCATCCCGAACAGGCGCCCGCGATGCAGCATAAGTTCGTTCCCAGTCTCGACTTCCTGAGCGGGGGGGGCGAGATGGGCGCGCTCATGCGCGGCCACGACTGGACCACGTCGCCCCTCGGCCCGCCGGACGGGTGGCCGCAGAGCCTTCGGACCGTGGTGAGCCTGATGCTCACCTCGAAGTTTCCCATGTTCGTCGCCTGGGGGCCGCGCCTCGCCTTCCTGTACAACGACGGCTACCGGCCCATCTTCGGCGCGAAGCACCCGCATGCCCTGGGATTGCCGTTCCGGGACGTGTGGTCCGAGATCTGGTCCGACATCGAGCCGCTGGTCACCAAGGCGCTCGCCGGGGAGGCGACCTATCACGAGAACCTGCATCTCGTGATGGAACGTCACGGCTACCCGGAAGACACCTGGTACACCTTCTCCTATTCGCCCGTCCGCGATGAGACGGGCGGCATTGCCGGGATGTTCTGCGCCTGCACGGAGACCACGCAGGAGGTCAGGTCCCGCGCGGCCCTGAAGGCCGAGCAGGACCGGCTGCGCGAGCTTTTCCAGCAGGCACCGGGCTTCATGGCGATGCTGAACGGGCGCGACCATGTCTTCGAACTGGCCAATGACGCCTACCTCCAGCTCGTGGGCCACCGCCGCGACATCCTGGGCAAACCGGTCCGGGACGTTTTGCCCGAGCTTGAAGGGCAGGGATTCTTCGAACTGCTCGACAACGTCTACACCACGGGCAGGCCATTCGTCGGACGCAACCTTCGGGTCGGGCTTCAGCGGCAGCCGGAAAGCCATGCCGAGACCCGTTTCGTGGATCTCGTCTACCAGCCGATCACCGACCGTGAGGGCAAGGTCACGGGCATTTTCGCCGAGGGCTACGACGTCACCGAGCGTGTCCAGGCCGAGGAGAGCCTGCGCGAGAGCGAGGCCCGGTTCCGCAATCTCGCCGACAATGCCCCCATGATGGTGTGGGTCACCGAACAGGACGGGACCTGCTCCTACCTGTCCCGCTCCTGGTACGAGTTCACCGGGCAGAGCCCGGAGACCGGCCTGGGGTTCGGCTGGCTGGAGGCGGTCCATCCGGAGGATCGGGACTGGTCGGACGAGACGTTCCGGGCGGCCAATCGCAAGCGGGAGCCGTTTCAGCTGGAATATCGGATACGCCGCGCGGACGGTACCTATCGCTGGTCCATCGATGCCGCGGCGCCGCGCTTCAGCAGCGACGGTACCTTCCTCGGTTATGTGGGCTCCGTGCTCGACATCACCGAGCGCAAGCAGGTGGAGGAGCGCCTGCGCGAAAGCGCGGCGGAGTTCAGGACCGTCACCAATGTGGCGCCGGCGCTCGTCTGGGTGTGTTCGGGAACCGGTCAGAGCATTTTCCTGAACGAGCGCTGGCACGAGTTCACCGGCCAGACCGCCGAAGAGGCTGTGGGTGACGGATGGGCGAACGCCATGCACCCCGAGGATGCGCTGCGCATCCTGCCCTATTGGCAGCATTGCCGCGAAACGGGCGAGGTCTACGAGGGCGAGGTGCGCTACCGCCGTTGGGACGGGGAGTACCGCTGGCACACCTTCCGGGCGCTGCCGCATGCGGGGCCGGACGGCAGCATCGAGAAATGGTTCGGCGTCAGCGTGGACATTCACGAGCGCAAGGAATGGGACGAGCATCGCGAGCTTCTCATCAACGAGCTGAACCACCGGGTGAAGAACACGCTCACCATCGTCCAGTCGATGGCCGCCCAAAGCCTGCGTCAGCTGACCGAGGAGAACCGCCCCAAGCTCCAGGCCTTCGAGGATCGCCTGTTCGCCCTGGCCCGCGCCCATGACGTGCTCACGCGCGAGAACTGGGAAGGCGCGGAGCTCCGGGAGATCATCGACGAGGTCGTCGAGCCCTATCTGCGGCAGAAGACCAAGCATTTCGAGATCGAGGGCGAGCGCCTCCGACTCATCCCGAGGACGGCCCTCGCCATAGCGATGGCGATCCATGAACTCGCGACGAATGCCGCGAAATATGGCGCGCTCTCCACCCCATCGGGATGCGTCGTCATCACCTGGACGCGCATGCCGGGCGATGCGCCGCGCCTCATGCTCCGGTGGGAGGAACGGGGCGGTCCGCCCGTGGCCGTTCCGACCCGCCGCGGCTTCGGCACGCGACTGATCGAGCGCAGCCTGGCAACCGACATCGGGGGCGAAGTTCAGCTGATCTACGCGCCCACCGGCGTCGTGTGCGTGATGGACATTCCGCTGGCCGATGCGGGCGACGGGTTGGCCTCCGCCGCGCTTGCCATATGACGGGGTGAGGCATCGGCCCGCCGGGCCGATTGCGGTCTCGGGCCATCCGCGACAAGCCCGTGAATTCGGGTTATAGTCTTCCCATAGGACAGCGTTCGGTTGCGTCGGCGAAACTCTCTCTTGCGGGGAAGACCATGATGCGCGCGTTACCTTGCTCCCTCTCCCGTATCCTGTGCACCATCTCGTTGGCCATGCTGGTCACGGGCGGCCTGATCGCCCCCAGTCTGGCGCAGCAGACCATCATCCTGCTTCGCCATGCCGAGCAGACTCCCACCGGCGGCATGATGGACGGCGATCCGCCCCTCAACGAAACCGGCGCCCGGCGCGCGGAGGCGCTGGCATCCGCTCTCAGGGAGGCCGGCGTGCGGGCCATCTATGTGAGCCAGTACGCCCGCGCGCAGCAGACGGCGGAGCCCTTGGCCCGCGCTCTCGGCCTGAAGCCCGAGGTGGTGGCCAAGGACGACCTGAAAGCCCTGACGGAGCGCCTCAAGGCCCATGACGGGCAGGGGGCGGTTCTCGTGGTCGGCCATTCCGACACGATCCCGACCCTTCTGAAGGCCTGGGGCTATCCGCAGCCCGTCACCATCGAGAAGACCGAGTTCAACAGCCTGTGGTTCGTGGTGTCGCGGCCCGACGGGGCGCCGCTTGTCTCGAGGATCCGGCTTTAAACCTTGAGACGAGGTTAGTTCGTCTGGATTGCGGTGAAGAAGAGCCTTACTGACCCGGTCAGCGCTGGTTCATGAGCTTGCGCGCTTTCGCTTCCGGCAGTGTCGTGGAGAGCAAACAACGCTCCTCGCCCTTCGCCCGACATGCCTGGACCTTGTCCCGAAAACGGGTGAGTTCGACAAAAGGTGTCGTTTGCTCGTAGCCTCCACAGAGTTCGCCGTCCCTCCGACTGCGGGACATCCGCATGTTGGCGCCGTTATCCCCTTGCGTGAACTCGACGGTGACGCAGCGGGTCACATCCTCGCCCTGCATCCCGAGAAAGCTCCGGCCCTTGACCGGATAGCGCACCATGACCGTCGCGCCCTTGCCCCCGAACAGCCCGTCCCAATACCGGACGCTCGAGATAGTCGCGGGGCCGGTTGTCTCGCCGACATAATCGACGACCATCTCCCGCGCGATCCTCATGCGGTAATCGGCGGGCAGCAGCCGGTGTTCGGCCGAGGCTGATCCGGCCTGACCAATGGCGGATCGACCGCTTGCCAGGATGAAGAATCCCATGAGGATGCAGACGTGAATGAGAATGGTCGATGTACGATAGGGCAAGGATAGCATTTTCAGGATTGCTCATAGCGCTGGAGGCTCAGCCTCTCAATTTCTGGAAACGGTTCGAAGTCTGTTCCATCGCAATGAGCATCAGCGCGCTCGCGAGAAATCGTTATGGCTTTCCCATCCTTCCTGAGGACACGCACTTTGGACGAGACAGCACGATGAAGAGGGAAGAGTGGATTCTCGATGTAAGCGTTCACACAATATCTGGTGATCGGCTCGCCTGAACCCGTGGAATCAATCTCCGGGGCGCTGATCCTCGCGTTGATGATCTTGGCTTTGACGACCGAGATCGATCCGAAGACCCATGTATTGAGCACTTCCTTTGCGATGAGAAGCCGGACGTTTTCCGACTTCATATCATTAGCGCTTAACTGAAGTGCGGGCGGTGTTGTGCAGCCGGCCAAGAGGCAGGGGATCAAAATGAACCAAGCACGAAGTGGAGCAGGGTAGATCATGACGAAGGGCATCAAGCAGATGAGTTATTTTATAATATATCATTATAAATACAGTGACAACCGAGAGTGAAGCACTTTCTGAGATACGACGAGGCTGGTTCTAACCCCAGTGAAAGGCAGGTTTGCGTAGAGGCATCTTCCCCGACCTTGTGAAACTGCCGCTGTCTTCAATCATGAAATAAAAATGCCCGGCTCAGAGGCCGGGCATCTCGCAGAGTCAGGAGCAGAGAGCTCTCTTACAGCCCCAGCTTCTTCTTGCGCTGGGCGAGCGTGCGCAGGCGAAGCGCGTTGAGCTTGATGAAGCCGGCGGCGTCGCGGTGGTCGTAGGCGACGGCGCCTTCCTCGAAGGTGACCAGGTCCTGGTCGTAGAGGGTGTAGGGGCTGGTGCGGCCGATGAGGTGGACGCCGCCCTTGTAGAGCTTCAGCGCCACGTCGCCGGTGACGAATTCCTGGCTCTTGTCGATCAGCGCCTGGAGCATCTCGCGCTCCGGCGAGAACCAGAAGCCGTTATAGATGAGCTCGGCGTATTTCGGCATCAGCTCGTCCTTCAGGTGGGCCGCGCCGCGGTCGAGGGTGATCGACTCGATGCCGCGATGGGCGAGGTGAAGGATCGTGCCACCGGGCGTCTCGTACATGCCGCGGCTCTTCATGCCGACGAAGCGGTTCTCGACGAGGTCGAGGCGGCCGATGCCGTTGATCTTCCCGAGCTCGTTGAGCTTCGCCAGCAGGTCGGCCGGGCCGAGCTTCCTGCCGTCGATGGCGACCGGGTCGCCCTTCTCGAACGTGATGGTGATCACCGTCGGCTTGTCGGGCGCGCTCTCGGGACCGTCGGTGCGCGAATAGACGTAGTCCGGCACTTCCATGGCCGGGTCTTCCAGCACCTTGCCCTCGGAGGAGGCGTGCAGGAGGTTGGCGTCGACGGAGAACGGAGCCTCGCCGCGCTTGTCCTTGGCGATCGGGATCTGGTGCTGCTCGGCGAAGGCGATGAGCTGCTCGCGGGAGCGCAGGTCCCATTCGCGCCAGGGGGCGATCACGGTCACGTCAGGCTTGAGGGCGTAATAGCCGAGCTCGAAGCGCCCCTGGTCGTTGCCCTTGCCGGTGGCCCCGTGGGCGACCGCGTCGGCGCCGACCTTCTCGGCGATCTCGATCTGCTTCTTGGCGATCAGCGGCCGCGCGATGGAGGTGCCGAGCAGGTAGAGGCCCTCGTACTGCGCATTGGCGCGGAACATCGGGAACACGTAGTCGCGCACGAACTCGTCGCGCAGGTCCTCGATGAAGATGTTCTCCGGCTTGATGCCGAGAAGCTCGGCCTTCTTGCGCGCCGGCTCCAGCTCCTCGCCCTGGCCGAGGTCGGCGGTGAAGGTCACCACCTCGCAGCCATAGGTGGTCTGCAGCCACTTGAGGATGATGGAGGTGTCGAGGCCGCCGGAATAGGCGAGCACGACCTTGTTCACGCGCTTCTCAGCCATAGCAAAGGGTTCCGTTGATGAGGGTTCTCGCGACTTAGAACATCGGGCGAAAAAGGGGAAGCCACTTTTGCCGGGATCGGGCGGTATGCCTCCGTCGCATTCCTGCCCGGAAGTCCGGGGGGCTGCCATAACCTCAGGGAATGGAGTAGGCCCGTCCCTGGGACAATGACGCCGGCCCGCAGGGGGCATCGCCTTGCCATGGGACCGGCCGGGACCGAGAGACGCTCATGATCCGCCAGCCGCAGCTCGAATTCTGGTACGAGTTCGCCTCCACCTATTCCTATCTCGCCGCCCTGCGCGTCGAACAGGCCGCAGCGGAGGCCGGCGTGGTGCTGCTGTGGCGGCCGTTCCTGCTCGGGCCCGTGTTCAAGGCGCAGGGCCTGGACACCTCGCCCTTCGCGCTCAATCCGTTCAAGGGGCGCTACATGTGGCGCGACATGGAGCGGGAGGCGGCCCGGTTCGGGCTGCCCTTCTACCGGCCCAAGACCTTTCCCCAGAACGGGCTCCTGGCCGCCCGCATCGCCCTCCTGGGCATCGAGCCGGGCTGGACGCCCACGTTCACGAAGGCCGTCTACACGGCCGAGTTCGGCGAGTGCCGGGACATCGCCGATCCGGCGGTGCTGACCGGGATCCTGACCGGGATGGGGCTGGAGGCCGAGGGCGTGATCGCCGAGGCGCAGACCGATTGCAACAAGATGCGCCTGCGCCGGATGGGCGACGAGGTCCGGTCCCGCGGCCTCTTCGGGGCGCCGACCTTCTTCACCGAGGACGGGGAGATGTTCTGGGGCAACGACCGGCTCGAACAGGCCCTCGGCTGGGCCGTCGCCCAGGCGAGACGCTCGGACTGGCCGGTTTGACCGAGGGGCAGGCTGCCTTTATGCGGGGCGAAATTTCATAAGGCTGCAGCGGGACGCCAATCGCTGCCGCCCTTCCGACAATCCTTCCATCCTTTTCGCCAAGCCATGCGCTCCCTCGTTCCGGGGCGCGTGCCCCCGTTGGAAAACGAGTCGCCTATGTTGATGAAAAACAGTGTCGCCGGCCAGAAGGGTCGACTGAAGTCGATCCTCGGCGGATCGGCCGGCAATATGGTCGAGTGGTACGACTGGTACGTCTACTCCGCCTTCACCCTCTATTTCGCGCCGATCTTCTTTCCCAAGGGCGACCAGACCGCCCAGCTCCTGAACGCCGCCGCCGTCTTCGCGGTCGGCTTCCTCATGCGCCCCATCGGGGCCTGGATCATGGGCATCTATGCGGACCGCAAGGGCCGCAAGGCGGGCCTCACCCTCTCGGTGACGCTCATGTGCACGGGCTCGCTGATGATCGCCGTCACGCCGGGCTATGACAGCATCGGGGTCTTCGCTCCCGTCGTCCTGGTCCTGGCACGCCTGCTCCAGGGCATCAGCGTGGGCGGCGAGTACGGCGCCAGCGCCACCTACCTCAGCGAGATGGCCGGCAAGAGCCGCCGCGGCTTCTTCTCCAGCTTCCAGTACGTGACCCTGATCTCCGGCCAGCTTCTCGCGCTCGCCGTGCTGCTGGTCCTGCAGCAGGTCATGCCCGAGCAGGGTCTCGAGGCCTGGGGCTGGCGCATCCCGTTCGCCATCGGGGGCGTGCTCGCCGTGATCGTGTTCTATCTCCGGCGCGGCCTCGCCGAGACGGAATCCTTCAAGAACGCGAAGGACAGCGCCGCGCCGCGCTCCAGCGGCCTCGCCCTCTTCACCAAGTACCCCCGCGAGGCCTTCACGGTGATCGCGCTCACCGCCGGCGGCACGCTCGCCTTCTACGCCTACACCACCTATCTCCAGAAGTTCCTCGTCAACACCTCGGGCTTCTCCCGGGAGACGGCGAGCCAGATCACGGCGGCGGCCTTGTTCGTGTTCATGGTGATCCAGCCGGCGGCCGGCGCGCTGTCGGACCGCATCGGCCGCAAGCCGATCATGGTGGGCTTCGGCGTGCTCGGCGTGCTGTTCACCTACCTGATCTTCTCGACGCTGGCCGGAACCCAGAACCCCGTCACGGCCTTCGCCCTGGCCCTGGGAGCCCTCGTGATCGTGACCGGCTACACCTCCATCAACGCGGTGGTGAAGGCCGAGATGTTCCCGGCCCATATCCGGGCGCTCGGCGTCGCGCTGCCCTATGCCATCGCCAACACGGTGTTCGGCGGAACGGCGGAATACGTGGCGCTCTGGTTCAAGCAGATCGGCCACGAAGACGGCTTCTTCATCTATGTCACCGTCATGATCGGCCTGTCCCTCATCGTCTACCTGCGCATGAAGGACACCAAGCACCACAGCCTCATCCACGAGGATTGAGGCGCCTGACGCCTCCCCGGCCGCGGCCGGGGAGGCTCAAATCCTTGAAAGCCTTGTGGTCCGGGGCCATTTGGGATATTAGAACCCCCATCCGACAAGATATTGACGGTTTATTAAGCGTAGGGTGCGTGTTCCGCGCCCTTGTGGCGTCCCGAAAAGTCTTGTCGGACAAGCGTTTCCATCCGTCGATGATACGCCGGCCCGCTGATAGAGCGGCATGCCTCGGACATGGCCCTAAAAGGGGCGTCCTCAGGCAGCGGCGGCTGGAAACGGCCCGTTAACACGAGCCGCCGGCGTTGCCCCTTTAAACGAGGGCCATTCAGGAGAACCTATGTCTGCAGCTTTGCAACAGCCGAGCCGTGAAGATTTCGCGGCCCTGCTCGAAGAATCCTTCCGCACCTCCGAGATCAGCGAAGGCTCGGTCGTGAAGGGCAAGGTGGTCGCGATCGAAAAGGACGTCGCGGTCATCGATATCGGCGCCAAGACCGAAGGTCGCGTCGCCCTGAAAGAATTTGCCGGCCCGAACCGCGACCAGACGGTCAATGTCGGTGACGAGGTCGAGGTTTATGTCGAGCGCATCGAGAATGCGCTGGGCGAGGCCGTCATCTCCCGTGACAAGGCTCGCCGCGAAGAGTCGTGGGTGAAGCTCGAGAAGGCCTTCGAGGCCGGCGAGCGCGTCAACGGCACGATCTTCAACCAGGTGAAGGGCGGCTACACGGTCGACCTCGACGGCGCCGTGGCGTTCCTGCCCCGCTCGCAGGTCGACATCCGCCCGGTCCGCGACGTCACCCCGCTCATGGGCGTGGCCCAGCCGTTCCAGATCCTCAAGATGGACCGCCGCCGCGGCAACATCGTCGTGTCGCGCCGCACGGTCCTCGAAGAGAGCCGCGCCGAGCAGCGCTCCGAGCTCGTGGCCAACCTCGAAGAGGGTCAGGTCATCGACGGCGTGGTCAAGAACATCACCGAGTACGGTGCGTTCGTTGACCTCGGCGGCATCGACGGCCTGCTGCACGTCACCGACATGGCATGGCGCCGCGTCAACCATCCGTCCGAGGTCGTAACCATCGGCCAGACGGTGAAGGTGAAGATCATCAAGATCAACCACGAGACGCACCGCATCTCGCTGGGCATCAAGCAGCTGCTCGCCGATCCGTGGGAGGGCATCGCCGCCCGCTACCCGGTCAACGCCAAGCTGAAGGGCCGCGTCACGAACATCACCGATTACGGTGCGTTCGTCGAGCTCGAGCCCGGCATCGAAGGCCTGATCCACGTCTCCGAGATGTCCTGGACGAAGAAGAACGTCCACCCGGGCAAGATCATCTCCACCTCCCAGGAGGTCGAGGTCGTGATCCTCGAGGTCGATCAGGTGAAGCGCCGCATCTCGCTGGGCCTGAAGCAGACGCTCCAGAACCCGTGGGAGGCCTTCGCCGAGAAGCACCCTGTCGGCTCCGAGGTCGAGGGCGAGGTCAAGAACAAGACCGAGTTCGGTCTGTTCATCGGTCTCGAGAACGACGTCGACGGCATGGTCCACCTCTCGGACCTCGACTGGAACCGTCCGGGCGAGCAGGTCATCGACGACTTCAAGAAGGGCGACGTCGTCCGCGCCCAGGTTCTCGACGTGGATGTCGAGAAGGAGCGCATCTCGCTGGGCATCAAGCAGCTTGCGGGCGATCCCTTCGCCGAAGCCGGCGAGATCAAGAAGGGCCAGATCGTCACCTGCGAGGTTCTCGAGGTGAAGGACGGCGGCCTGGAGGTGAAGATCGTCGACACCGACCTCACCACCTTCATCAAGCGTTCGGAGCTCGCTCGCGACCGCGCCGACCAGCGCCCCGAGCGCTTCGCCGCCGGCGAGAAGCTCGATGCCCGCGTCACGCAGTTCGACCGCAAGGCCCGTCGCGTCACCGTCTCCATCAAGGCCCTCGAGGTCGCTGAGGAGAAGGAGGCCATGGCCCAGTACGGCTCGACCGATTCGGGCGCCTCGCTCGGCGACATCCTCGGTGCCGCCCTGAAGGCCAAGGACAAGAAGTAATCGGCCTCTGAACTTCAGAGTTCGATGGATCCCCGGGCTGAAAAGCCCGGGGATTTTTTATATCTGCTGCTTTCTCTTAGCCGAAGGGGATAGCTCAGCGCTGCTTTCACACAGCCCGCATACGTTAGGTTAGCCGCTTGCCGGTTAAGTAATTTCGGCCATGATATAGAATTTCAGCGCCTTCCCCTGGACACTGGATACTCAACTGGCGAGTGTGCCGATGAGCGAAGACCTCATACGAGAGATACCGGTCAGAATAACTTGGATCGGAGATCGCGAGCGTAGGCCCCCTTCCGGCCTAGAATGGTCGTCACCAGCACGTTTTGATCATCAAGACGATGACTGGATCAAAACTGCCTGGAGCGTTGTGGTTCGCTTCGATGGAGCACCGTCAGGTCTCAGTCATTCTCAGGAGGGGTTCGCGCGATTCTTGATGAATTCAGCTCCGCACGAATGGCTCAATCAATACGACTTCGTTCTGTATGATGGGGTTAGACCGGTGGCGCGAGTGGCCCGGCGTTGATGGGTCTAGCTCAAGGGCATATCGATACCCCCAAACACCCGCGCAAGCCATCGAGCGTTTTTGTTGGCTGGCTCGGTGACTGCCCTATCTGCTTGTGCGTGGTCGCATTTTCATCCGCTGCGGATTCACTCTCGCAGCCTAGAAAAAACGTCCGAACCGCTCTAGGGTGCTGCCCCTGGCGGGGCCTGGCCTCGCATCCGACCTGGAACCAGCAAGAGACGAACCGATGTCCATCGATGCCGAAGCCATCGCCGACCGCCGCCGTCTGCGCCGCAAGCTCTCCTTCTGGCGCGTCGCCGGATTCTCGGGCTTTATCGCGGCCGTGGCCGCCCTCGGCTATGCCGCCGCGGACCGGGCGGGATACGGCGCCATCCAGAACCAGATCGCGCGCATCTCCATCGACGGCGTGATCACCGGCAACCAGCGGCTCGCCGACCTGATGCAGCGCGTGGGCGATTCGAGCGCGGTCTCCGGCGTGGTGATCTCCATCAACAGCCCCGGCGGCACCACGACGGGCTCCGAGGAGCTCTACCGCAACATCCGCCGGCTTAGCGAGAAGAAGCCGGTCGTGACCTTCGTCGACGGCACGGCCGCCTCCGGCGGCTACATCACGGCGGTCGCCTCCGACTACATCGTGGCCCGCGAAACCTCGATCGTCGGCTCCATCGGGGTGCTCTTCCAGTATCCCGACCTGACGGGGCTCATGGGCCAGGTCGGCGTGAAGCTGGAGGAGGTGAAGTCCTCGCCGCTCAAGGCCGAGCCGAGCCCCTTCAAGCCGACCTCTCCGGAAGCCCGGGCGGCCATGCAGGCGGTGGTCAACGACACCTATGACTGGTTCAAGGCCCTCGTGCGCGATCGCCGCCGCCTCAACGAGGGCGAGCTGGCCGCCGCCTCCACGGGCCAGGTCTTCAGCGGCCGCCAGGGCATCCCCATGAAGCTCGTCGACAAGGTCGGCAACGAGCGCGACGCGGTCGCGTGGCTGGAGCAGACCAAGGGCGTGCGCAAGGACCTGCCGATTCGCGACTGGAAGCCCAGCAGCGACCGGGACCTGTCGATCTTCGCCATGAGCGCGACACTGGTTGACCTCTTCGGCTTCGAGAAGCTCGCCGAGGCGCTGCGCCGGACATCGGCCCATGCCGAGATTGCGCAACTTGACGGCCTCCTGGCTGTCTGGCAACCTTTGGAAAAATAAAGCAACGTCAAAGATATAGCCATTCCATGATCAAATCCGAACTGGTGCTCAAGCTCGCCGAGCAGAACCCGCATCTCTACCAGCGCGACGTGGAAAAGATCGTGAATGCGATCCTCGACACCATCGCGGACGCCCTTGCCAGGGGCGACCGGGTCGAGCTGCGCGGGTTTGGCGCGTTCTCGGTGAAGAAGCGCGATGCCCGCACAGGCCGCAACCCGCGCACGGGCGAATCCGTTTCCATCTCCGAAAAGGTCGTTCCCGTCTTCAAGACGGGCAAGGAAATGCGTCAGCGGCTCAATGCTCCGGCTCCGAAGGTGCTCAAGGCCGCGGCCGCCCAGTAAATTCCTGAGAGGTGTTCGTGATTCGCTTTCTGAAGGCGCTCATTCTCCTGCCGATTGCCATCCTGGTCGTCCTGCTCGCGGTCGCCAACCGCACGCCGGTGACCCTGTCGCTCGATCCGTTCTCGCAGGACGCGCCGGAATTCGCCACGCAGCTGCCGCTCTTCGCCGTGATCTTCGCCGCCGTCATGCTCGGCGTGATGATCGGCGGTGTGGCGAGCTGGCTCGCGCAGGGCAAGAACCGCAAGTCGCGCCGCGAGCTCCGGCGCGAAACCCGGCAGCTGCGCTACGAGACCGAGCGCCTCAAGTCCCAGAGCGACTCGGCCACCACCCTGCCGGCCACCGTTCCGTCCTCAAGCCCCAGGTTCTGAAGTCTTTCCCATGCGTGTCGTGACATCGGCCGAGATCGATCGGATTCTCACCTTTCCTGCCCTGATCGATGCCCTGGCCGAAGCCTTTCGCGGCGACATGGTCACGCCGGTGCGCCATCACCACGAGATCGAGCGTCCGGGCGCCCATGGAACGCTGCTGCTCATGCCGTCCTGGACCGGTCCCTCCACGCAGGACGGATATGTCGGCGTGAAGGTCGTCACCGTCTTCCCGGAGAACGGCGCCAAGGCCCTGCCCAGCGTGATGGGCTCCTATCTCCTGATGGACGGCGCCACGGGCGAGCCCGTCTGCGTCCTCGACGGCACGCGCCTGACGGTCTGGCGCACGGCCGCGGCCTCGGCGCTCGCCGCCCGCTCCCTCGCCCGCCAGGATGCCGGCCGCATGGTCATGGTTGGCGCCGGTGCGCTGGCGCCCTTCCTCATCCGCGCCCATATGAGCCAGCGCCCGATCCGCGAGGTGGCGCTCTGGAACCACAGGGGCGAGAAGGCTGAAGCGCTCGCCGCCGAGCTGCGGGGCGAGGGGCTGCCCGTCACGGCCGTGACGGATCTGGAAGCCGCGATACGCGAGGCCGATCTCGTCTCCTGCGCCACGCTCTCGACCGCGCCCATCGTACAGGGCGCCTGGCTGAAGCCGGGCGCGCATCTCGATCTCGTGGGCGCCTTCAACCTCAAGATGCGCGAGGCCGATGACGAAGCCTTGCTGCGGGCCCAGGTCTATATCGACACTCCCGCCGCCAGGTCGGAGGGCGGCGACGTGGCCGTGGCGCTCCAGACCGGCGCGATGCCGGAAAGCCATATCCGCGGCACCCTGACGGACCTGTGCCGGGAGCCGCCCGGCCGGGATCCAGCTTCCATCACGGTCTTCAAATCGGTCGGCGCGGCCCTGGAGGATCTGGCTGCGGCGATGCTGGTGTGGCGCTCGCTGGCAAAAGCGTAGTAAAATAGCCCTCATGGATAATCTGGTGAAAATCTGCGGGCTCTCCACGCCCGAGACCCTCGATGTCGCCCTCGCTGCGGGGGCGGACATGGTCGGGTTCGTGCGTTTCCCCAAGAGCCCCCGTCACGTCAGCCTCGATCTCGGCCATCGCCTGTCCCTCCAGGCCCGGGGCCGCGCCCGGCGCGTGGTGCTCCTCGTCAATCCCGACGACGAGGACATCGCGCAGGCCATCGAGGCCATCAACCCTGACCTGATCCAGCTGCATGGGAACGAGACGCCCGAGCGGGTGGCCGAGATCCGCTCCATGGTCAAGCGGCCGGTCATGAAGGCGCTCGGCATCGCGGAGCCTTCGGACCTCAAGGCCCTGACCTCCTATGCCGGCGCCGACCGCATCCTGCTTGATGCCAAGCCGCCGCGCACGGCCGCAGCCCTTCCCGGCGGCAACGGCATCGCCTTCGACTGGCGGCTCCTGAACGGGCTTGACCCCGGGCTTTCCTTCATGCTGTCAGGAGGCCTCGACCCCGACAACGTGGCGGAGGCGATCCGGCTCACGAGGCCGCAGGCCGTCGACGTCTCGTCCGGGGTGGAGAGCGGGCCGGGCCTGAAGGATCCGGCGCGGATCGAGGCCTTCATCAGGGCCGCCCGGACAGCATTCGCCGCCGCCCATCACTAACACCTGGGGCACATCCCCGCCCGGACGTGCCTTCCAATCCTGAAAGCAGGACAGCCGTGTCAGCTCAAGCCCAACCCAACTCCTTCCGCACCGGCCCCGACGAGCGCGGGCATTTCGGCCAGTTCGGCGGACGCTTCGTCGCCGAGACCCTGATGCCGAACATCCTCGAGCTGGAAAAGGCCTACGAGGAGGCGAGGAACGATCCGGCCTTCCACGCCGACATGGCGAACTACTCGACCCATTACATCGGCCGTCCGAGCCCGCTCTATTTCGCCGAGCGCATGACCGAGCATCTTCGTGAGGTTTCTGCGGCCTCCGGCCGCTCGGGCGGAGCGAAAATCTACTTCAAGCGGGAAGAGCTGAACCATACCGGCGCGCACAAGGTGAACAACGTGCTGGGCCAGATCCTTCTCGCCCGCCGCATGGGCAAGAAGCGCATCATCGCCGAAACCGGCGCGGGCCAGCACGGGGTCGCCACCGCGACGCTCTGCGCCCGCTTCGGCCTCGACTGCGTGGTCTATATGGGGGCCGTCGACGTGGAGCGGCAGAAGCCCAACGTGTTCCGCATGAACATGCTCGGCGCCAAGGTCGTGCCCGTGCAGTCCGGCACGAGGACCCTGAAGGACGCCATGAACGAGGCCCTGCGCGACTGGGTCACCAACGTCTCCGACACCTTCTACTGCATCGGCACGGTGGCGGGCCCGCATCCCTATCCGGCCATGGTGCGCGACTTCCAGTGCGTGATCGGCAACGAGACCCGCGAGCAGATGATGCAGGCGGAAGGCCGCCTGCCGGATTCCCTCGTCGCCTGCATCGGCGGCGGCTCCAACGCCATCGGGCTGTTCCACCCGTTCCTCGACGACAAGGACATCGAGATCTACGGCGTGGAGGCGGCCGGCCACGGCCTCGACAAGCTGCACGCGGCCTCGCTCTCCGGCGGCCGTCCGGGCGTGCTCCACGGCAACCGCACCTACCTGCTCATGGACCATGACGGGCAGATCCAGGACGCCCATTCCATCTCGGCCGGCCTCGATTATCCCGGCATCGGCCCGGAGCACGCCTGGCTGCACGAGATGGGCCGCGTGAAGTACATCTCCGCCACCGACGAGGAGGCGCTGGAGGCCTTCCAGCTCTGCTCGCGGCTCGAAGGCATCCTGCCCGCGCTGGAGCCGAGCCACGCGCTCGCCAAGGTGGCGGAGCTGGCCCCGCAGAAGCCCAGGGATCACCTGATGGTGGTCAATATCAGCGGCCGCGGCGACAAGGACCTGTTCCAGATCGCCGAGCATCTGGGCAACCAGATCGTTTGAGGCATGGCTTTGGAAGGGCCATGAAGGCAGGCCCTTTCAATCGTCCAGCATCATCTGGATGAAAAGCTCGGGATCGAGGCAGAACTCCCGCAGCAATCGGAAGTGCTGCGTCTCCTCCAGCCTGATCGGCTCCAACCCGTGTTTCGTCAGCCCGAGCAGCCTTGCGCCGGGGTAAGCCATCAGCATGGGCGAGTGCGTCGCCATGATGACCTGGCTGAAACCCGCCTCATCCATCCGGCGCAGAAGCTTGAGGAACTCGACCTGCCGCGACGGCGAGAGGGCCGATTCGGGCTCGTCGAAGATGTAGAGGCCCTGGTGCCTGCAACGCTCCTCGAAGAAGCGGAGGAACCCCTCCCCATGGGAATGGGAGAGAAAATCCGGCGGAGCCGCCCCCGCCTCCACGGCGGCCTGGTCGAGGTAGCGGGAGACGGTGAAGAAGCTCTCGGCCCTGAAAAACCAGCCTCTCGTGACCTTTGGGAGCCAGCTCGCGCGCAGAGCCTTGCTCAGTGCCCCGCCCATCGCCTCCACCGCGCGGGAGTGATCGACGGGCATGTATCCTTTCCCGCCACCGGCCTCATCGTAGCCGGCCAAGGCGGCGATTCCCTCCAGGATGGTCGATTTGCCGACGCCGTTCTCGCCCACGATGATGGTGACGGGGCTGTCGAACTCCAGCGAGAACGCGTCCCGGTTGAAGATCGGCAGGCAGAAGGGATAGCTGCTCCTGTCGGGAACGCGGGTCTCATCGAGCCATATCCGCTTGAGATAAGGCGCTCGCATCCTGGTCATCTGGGTGGTTCTCGCCAACGGCCGACTCCCGGAGATCCCGCATCGCGAACAGGGTGAGCCTCGCCTTGCCGCGCGGGCTGAAAACTCTATTACATGCGGCTTCGCGGAAATGCGATATCCCTGTCCACATCCCGCAAATCCCATGCTAAAGACCCGCCCCATGACACAGCGCATTGAAGCCCGTTTCGATAAGTGCCGCGCGGAAGGCCGCGCCGCCCTCGTCACCTATGTGATGGCCGGCGACCCGGATCCGGAGACCTCGCTCGCAATCCTCAAGAGCCTGCCGAAGGCCGGGGCCGACATCGTCGAGTTCGGACTGCCCTTCACCGATCCCATGGCCGACGGCCCGGCGATCCAGGCGGCGGGCCTGCGCGCCCTGAAGGTCGGCCAGGATACGGTCAGGACCCTCGACCTCGTCCGCCGCTTCCGGGCCGAGGATGCGGACACGCCCGTGATCCTCATGGGCTATTTCAACCCGATCTTCGTCTATGGCGTCGACCGCTTCCTCGCTGACGCAAAGGAAGCCGGCGTCGACGGCCTGATCGTCGTCGATCTGCCGCCGGAGGAGGACGACGAGCTGTGCCTGCCGGCGCTCAAGGCCGGGCTCGCCTTCATCCGCTTGGCCACGCCGACCACGGACGACAAGCGCCTGCCGGCGGTGCTCGCCAACACGGCGGGCTTCGTCTATTACGTCTCGATCACCGGCATCACGGGCGCCGCGACGCCCGATTTCGGCAAGGTCGCCACGGCGGTCGAGCGGATCAAGCGCCATACGCCCCTTCCCGTCGTGGTGGGCTTCGGCGTGAAGAGCGGGGCGCATGCGGCGGCGGTGGCCAAGGGCGCCGACGGCGTGGTGGTGGGCTCGGCCCTCATCGACGCGCTGAAGGGCACCCTCGACGACCAGGATCGCGCAACGGCAGGCACCATCGAGGCCGTGACGAAGCTGGTGAAGGAATTGAGCGAAGGCGTGCGCTCGGTGGCAAAACGCGCTGCAGCCTAATACATAGCCTAGGAACCCTCATCCTGAGGAGCAGCCATGGGCTGCGTCTCGAAGGAGGGTCCAGAGAGCACTGGAGATGCCCCGATCCTTCGAGACGGCCTGACGGCCTCCTCAGGATGAGGGCTTCCGGGGTGCTGACAGGAAGGTAAAACGATGAACTGGATTTCCGAAGTCGTCCGTCCGAAGATCAAGACGCTCTTCAAGCGCGAGACACCGGACAATCTCTGGATCAAGTGCCCGGAGACGGGGCAGGTGGTGTTTCACAAGGACGTGGAGGCGAACCAGTGGGTGATCCCCGGCTCCAACCACCACATGCGCATCTCCGCGACCCAGCGCCTGCAGCTCATGTTCGACGGCGCCACCTGGCTCGACGTGGCCGTGCCGGAGGTGCCGGTCGATCCGCTGAAGTTCCGTGACGAGAAGCGCTACATCGACCGCCTGAAGGACGCCCGCACCAAGACCGGCCAGCAGGACGCGTTCAAGGTCGGCTTCGGCCGGGTCGAGGACCTGCCGATGACCATTGCGGTGCAGGATTTCGGCTTCATGGGCGGCTCGCTGGGCATGGCGGCGGGCGAAGCCTTCATCAAGGGCGCCGAGACGGCGCTCGACAAGAAGACCCCTTACGTGCTCTTTGCCGGCTCCGGCGGCGCGCGCATGCAGGAGGGCATCCTGTCCCTCATGCAGATGCCGCGCACCACGGTGGCGATCCGCCGCCTGCGAGATGCGAGGCTGCCCTATATCGTCGTGCTCACGAACCCGACCACGGGCGGCGTGACCGCGTCCTACGCCATGCTCGGCGACGTGCATCTCGCCGAGCCCGGCGCGCTCATCGGCTTCGCCGGCCCGCGCGTGATCGAGCAGACCATCCGCGAGAAGCTGCCCGACGGCTTCCAGCGCTCCGAATACCTGAAGGAGCACGGCATGGTGGACGCGGTCGTGCACCGGCACGACCTGAAGGCGACCATCGCCCGCCTGTCGCGCCTCTTCACCAAGGCGCCGGCCGCCGCGCCCGCGGCCGTCCCGGCTGCCGCCGAGTAACTTTTGTTGTCGCATGATCCGGCTGGAAAACCGGTTGCCACCCTTTCAGATCATGCCTGGAGCAGGGCGATGGAATCCTCCGATGCGCTGATCGCGCGCTTTCTTGCCCTGCACCCGAAGACCATCGACCTCTCGCTCGGGCGCATCCAGCGGCTTCTGGCCCAGCTCGGCCATCCGGAGCGTCGCCTGCCGCCGGTGATCCATGTGGCGGGCACCAACGGCAAGGGCTCGACCATCGCCTTCATGCGGGCGATCCTGGAGAGCGCGGGACTCGCCGTCCACGTCTATACCTCGCCGCATCTCGTGCGCTTCCATGAGCGCATCCGCCTCGGCCGCTTCGGCGGGGGGCGCTACGTGAGCGAGGAGAGGCTCGTCGAGGCCTTCCGCCGCTGCGAGGCGGTGAATGCGGGCGAGCCGATCACCGTGTTCGAGATCACGACCGCGGCGGCCCTGCTGATCTTCTCGGAGGAACCCGCCGACGTGCTCCTGCTGGAAGTCGGCCTCGGGGGGCGCTTCGACGCCACCAACGTGATCGACAGGCCGGCTGCCGCCGTGGTCACGCCCATCGGACACGACCACGCGGAATATCTCGGCACGACCCTCCAGGCCATCGCCCGGGAAAAGGCGGGCATCTTCAAGCGCGGCTGCCCGGCCGTGATCGCTCCTCAAGACTATCTGGAAGCCGACGAGACCCTGCGCGACGAGGCCGAGCGCATCGGCGCCTCGCCGCTCCTCGTCGGCCAGCAGGACTTTTCCGTGCATGAAGAGGGCGGACGGCTCGTCTATCAGGACGAGAAGGGCCTTCTCGACCTGCCGCGCCCCAAGCTCATCGGCCGCCACCAGTTCACGAATGCCGGGACGGCGATCGCCGCCCTGCGGGCGGCGGGCTTCGAACAGTTCGAGACCTCGGCCTTCGAGGCGGGCCTGACCCGGGCCGAATGGCCTGGCCGGCTGCAGCGCCTCAACCGGGGCCGGCTGCCGGAAATCGCCCCCAAGGACTGCGAGATCTGGCTCGACGGGGGGCACAACCCTGATGGCGGCCGGGTGCTCGCCGCCGCCATGGCGGACCGGAGCGAGCGCTCGGACGCGCCGCTCGTGCTGATCACCGGCATGCTCGGCACCAAGGACAGCCAGGCTTTCTTCAAGAATTTCTCCGGCCTCGCCCGCGAGGTGATCGCGGTGCCGATCGCCGGCCAGATCGCGGCGCGTCCAGCCGAGGAGGTCGCGGCCATCGCATCGAGCGTCGGCCTGACCACCTCGACGGCGCCCAGCGTCGAATCGGCCCTCGCCTCGCTCCACAACTACGTCTGGGACCACCCGCCCCGGGTGTTGATCTGCGGCTCGCTCTATCTCGCCGGCGAGGTGCTGGCGGCGAACGGGACGCTGCCGGAGTAGTGCTCCGTCATCCCCGGACCTGTTCCGGGGATCCACGTCTTCACCCGTTAAAACGTGGATGGCCGGGACGAGCCCGGCCATGACGCGAATTGAAGTGTATTCGAGCTCAGGCCGACGCCTGGATCCAGCGGGAGAGCTCGCCCTTGGGGGCGGCGCCGACCTTCTGGGCGACGACCTTGCCGTCCTTGAACATCATCAGCGCCGGGATCGACCGGATGCCGAGCTGGGAGGAGATCTGCGGGTTCTCGTCCACGTTGAGCTTGGCGATCTTCACCTTGCCGGCCATCTCGTCGGAAATCTCTTCGAGAGCCGGGCCGATCATGCGGCAGGGGCCGCACCATTCGGCCCAGAAGTCGACCACGACGGGCTCGGAGGATTGCAGGACATCCTGCGCGAAGCTTGAGTCGGTCACCTTTACGGTCGCCATGCCATCACCTTTGACTTTGAACGCGACTCAAGAACGAGCCGCTCGGCTATAGGGCCAAGGTAAGAACCCGGCCTGGGGGAATCAAGCAAGGGCCCTTTCCCTCACGCCGCTTTGATGAGGGTAAGTGCCGATTCCAGCTCCGGTTCCCCCAGCTCGTGGATCACGGGGCCCGAGGTCCAGACCAGGAAGGTGCGGATCCGCTTGCCCGGATAGATCTCGGCGAGCAGCGACCGGTAGAGGGCGAGCTGCGCCGCATAGGATCGCGGGGGCGACTGGCCGGCCCTGGGCGGCCGCGCCGTCGTCTTGAAATCGGCCACCAGAACCTCGGTCTCGAGGACGGCGAGCCGGTCGATCTGGCCCGACACCATGATCGCGCCCTCGGGCGTCACCACGCGCCCGGCGATGGGCGCCTCGGCCCGCGAGCCCTTGCCGAAGAGAGGCGCGAGGTCGGCATGGCCGAGGACGTCGAGGGCATTGACCAGGATCGATTCGCGCAGGTCCGCGGGGAGACGCGGCGCGCGCGCCTTCACATAGGCCCGCGCCATGCCTTCCCGGTGCTCGGGCGCCAGCGCGGGCAGGCGCTCCAGCAGGGCATGGACCAGGGTGCCGCGCAGCCGGGCCTCGGGCGCGTAGGGGCCGTCGCCCGGCCGCGTCATGCGGTCGGCCGCGCCGAGCGCGCTGGAGGGGCGGATCGGCGGCAGGGGCTCGGGCTCCGGGGAGGCAGCGGCCGTGAGCCAATCCGGCACCGCGATGGGATCGAGGAGCGCGACGTCCGACTCGGCCGCCAGGGTGCGGGCAAGGGGCGAGCCGTCGCGCCAGACCGAGATCGGGCCATAGGGCGCCTCGTCGAGTTCCAGGCCGCCGGCCTTCTCGACGAGCCCGTGGCGGATCATCTCGCACCAGGCTTCCTGCGGCGATTCCTTCCTGCCCGTGAGATAGGGCGCGATCACCAGCCGGTCCTTGGCGCGGGTCATGGCCACGTAGAGCAGGCGGTTGTGCTCCTCGCGGCCCTTGGCGTGCAGGAGGTCGCGCGCCTGCGTCATCACGCTCGAATCGGAGGTCTTGCCCGGCGACCAGACAGGGATCTTCTCGCCCGTCTTCGTCGGAAGCTGCAACAGCGCCGGATCGCGGCCCAGCACCTCGCAGCCGTCGATGAGCACCACGATGGGAGCCTCGAGACCCTTGGCGCCGTGCACGGTCATCACGCGCACCTCGTTGTTCACGGAATCGAGGTCGCGCTTGATGGTGTGGGAGGCGGATTCGAACCGATTGAGGAAGACGGTGAGGGAAGGCGTCTCCATCATCTCCGATTGATGCGCGAAGCACAGGAAGGCGTCGATGGCGTCGCCCGCCTCGCTGCCCAGCCGCGCCACCAGGAGCGAGCGCCCGCCGCGCGGGCCGAGCAGGGTGGCGAAGAACCCGAAGGGGCCGTGAACGCGCGCGAGTTCGCGCCAGGCATGGAGCGCCTCGCATCCGCGCCGGGCCTTCGCATCGCCGGCTTCCGCGTGGCGCTCCAGGGCCATGTGCAGCGATTCCTCGTCGGCGCGGCCGGCGGCGATGCGGATGAGATCGTCGTCGGTCAGGCCGACCAGGGGGGATTTCAGCGCGGTCGCGAGGGTGAGGTCGTCGTCGGGCAGAAGCGCCGAACGGCCGGCCGCCACGAGGTCGAGCACGGCGATGTGCTCGCCGATATTGAGCCGGTCCGCGCCCGCCACCGGCACGCCCGCTTCCTTGAGCGCGCGGATCACCGCCTCGAAGGCCGCGCCGCGCTTTCGCACCAGCACGAGCACGTCGCCGGCCGTCCAGACGCGGCCCATCTCGTCGCCCTTGGTGGTCCAGCACTTCACCGCCTGCGCGATGCGCCGTGCGACGACGACGGGCGGGGATTGCTGCTCCGGCTCGTCGATGGGCAGCACCCAGGCCTCGGGCTCCTCTTCCTCCGCGGGCGTTTCGACGGGCCACAGCTCCACGAGGCCCGGCGCATGCGGGCGCGCGCTCTCGTGCACGGTGCCGACGGCCTTGTCCTCGAAGGACAGGCCCTTGAAATGCCGGTCGACCGCGAAGGTGGCATCGACCGCCAAGAGCACCGCCTTGGCCGAGCGGAACGACATGGTGAGCGACACGTCCTCGAAGTGAAGCTCCGCCTCGCGCACCTTCTGCGACCAGTCGCGGCGGGTGGATTCGAATTCCTGCGGGGCGGCTCCCTGGAAGCCGTAGATCGACTGCTTGGGATCGCCCACGGCGAAGAGCGTGCGCACGCGATGTCCCGCGGCGCCTGCGCCCGCGGTGAAATCCTCGGTGATTTTGCGCAGGATTTCCCATTGCTCCGGGTTCGTGTCCTGCGCCTCGTCGATCAGCACGTGATCGATGCCGCGATCGAGCTTGTAGAGCACCCAGGCGGTGTCGCCGCGCGACAGCAGCGCGAGAGTCTTGTCGATGAGGTCCTGGAAGTCGAGCGCGCCGAGGCGCATCTTCGCCTGCTCGACGCGGGTGTGGATTTCGGCGGCCAAAGTGAACAGCGCATTCGTCCGCTCGGCGGCGCGCGCGGCCTTGCGCTTGTCGACGAGCTGCCAGATGCGGGCCTGCTCGGTGAGCAGCCGTTCCTTCAAGGCAGGACTGACGGACTTCGTCACGAGGCGCGATTCAGCCCGTGGAGTCCAATCCGATTCCTTCAGGAAGACCGACAGGTAATGCTTGAGCTTCTCGTCCGGATCCTGGGCTTCGGCGGCAGCGATGAAGGACGCGGCGCGCTCCTGGTCGGTCGCTTTTCCGGCGAGCAGTTCCTGCGCGATGGACGCCCATTCACCCGGCGCGATGCCACCTTCGAGCATCGCATTCTCGATGCTCTCGAGCGTCTCGTCCGGCCCCAGGCCGAGTTCCCGACGAAGCCGCGCGGGACCCTTCGGATCGTGCAGGAAGGTCTTGCACTTCAAGGCCGCGTCGATCGCCGCGGTGAGCGCGTCGCCCACCGCATCGACGCTGACGATGTCGAGCGCGTCGGCGAGTTCCGGGAAATTGCCGCTTGCCGCATCGGCCATCACGTTGGCCGTCGCCTGCGCGAGCATCTCGTCGGTCTGGCTCTCGTCGAGGACGGCGAAGCGCGCGGGCACGTTGGCCTCGAAGGGCACGAGATGCAGGAGCCGCTCGCAGAAGGCGTGGATGGTGTCGATCTTCAGGCCGCCGGGCGTCTCCACCGCGCGCGCAAAGAGCGTGCGAGCGAGCTTGACCTGCTGGCGCGTCGGCTTCGCGCCTTCGAGCTCCGTCAGCTCCCTGACGAGGCTCTCCTCGTCGAGGGTCACCCAGCGTCCCAGGCGCTCGAAGACGCGGATCGCCATGTTGGCGGCGGCGGCCTTGGTGAAGGTGAGACACAGGATGCGCCCCGGCAGCGAGCCCGCCAGCAGCAGGCGCACCACGCGGTCGGTGAGCACCTTGGTCTTGCCGGCGCCTGCATTGGCCGACACCCAGGCCGAGGCGCGCGGGTTTGCGGCGCGGCGCTGCGCGTCCTTGGTGTATTCCGGGATGACGAGATCGGTGCTCATTCGGAACCCTCGCCGCCGCCCGCGCTCGCCAGCGACCATTCCTTCACCCGCGCCAGGTGATCGTATTCCGAGAAGCGGCGCGCATATTTCGGGAAGGGGCGCGAGAGGTAAGCCGCCTCGCCCTTGGCGTAGCGCACGATCATGCCCTCGAACCGGCGGCGATGCTCCTCCACGATCTCCGCGACGGAGCGCTCCTCTCCGCGTCCCGGCTTGATCTCGCGCGGGTCGATGGGCGTGCGCCCTCCCGTCGTATGCACGTAGATCAGGTCCGGCGTCTCCTTCGCCATGGGCAGGCCCTTGAACGCGCCCTTCATCAGCATCATGGCCTCCAGCGTGAGCTGCGGCGAGAAGCCGGCATAGACTTCCCGGACGCCGGGCGGCTGGCCGGTCTTGAAATCGATGATGGTGAAACCGCCGTCGCGGCGATGCTCGATGCGGTCGGCGCGGGCGCGCAGGCTGAAGATCGTGCCGTCCGGCAGCGGGATCGACAGGCGGCCGGAGCGTTCCGCGTAGACCTCGGCGAGGGACGGCCGGCGCGCCTGCTCCCACACCACGAACTCGGTCGCGAGCCGCGTGAAGCGCGGCCACCATTCCGCATAGAGTTCAGGATAGGCCTCGGCGATGCCGGCGAAGGCATCGGCGCCGAGGGCGAGCAGCTCCTCCAGCGCGTGAGCCGGAATGGCCTTCGGATATTTCTCCGCGAATTGCCCGACCACGTCATGGATGATCGTGCCGCGATCCGCGGCGCTCGGCGTGATGGCGATCGCATCGAGGGCGTCGAGCTTGAGGATGTGACGCGCGAAGATGGAATACGGGTCGCGCACCAGCGTCTCGATCTCCGTGACGCTCAACGCGCGCGGGAACAGGGCCGGATCGGGCCTCGGCCGCGGGCGGGGCAGGGGAGGCGCGGGCTCCGGCGTGTCGAGGGTACGGGCGAGGCGGCGGTAATACTCGCCGGCCTTCGTCATCCGCTCCCACACGTCCTTGCCGGTGAAGGCCTTGAGCCGCTGCAGGAAGCGCGAGGGCACCATGGGGGAGCCGTCGCGCTTGTGGGCGCGCGTGATCACCACGTCATGGGTGCCGAGCGCCTGCACGAAATCGTGCGCCGTCTGTCCGATGCGCCGCTCGGGCGGCATCAGGCCGACGCGTGCGCGCATGGGGCGGTTGAGGAACGCATCCGTCACCGTGCGCGGCGGCCAGGAGCCCTCGTCCAATCCGCCGAGCACCACCCGGTCGACGGAGAGAAGGCGCGCTTCGAGAAGGCCGAGAATCTTCAGGCGCCGGTGCGTGGAGCGGGGCGAGGGGCTCAAGGAGCGCTGCTTGGCGAGTGCGGTGAAGAAGGTCGGATAATCGACGAAGCGGCCCGCGAGGGGATGGCCCTCCTCCGCGCGGATGTCGGAATGCTCCAGATCGTCGAAGAGCGCGGCGAGCGCTTCCTTCGAGGAATCGTCGTCCTGCTCTTCCCCCTCGTCCTCGGGACCCGTCCACAGCAGCTCGACGGCCCGGCGGTGGTCTTCCACCAGGGACATGAGGTCGAGCCGTCCCTCGCCATGCGCGGCGGGCGTGAAGGTGTCGAAGGCAACGCCGAGTCGCTGCAGCAACTCGTCGGCGAGATCCCAATCGGCCTCGGTGAGGCGCTTGCGCGGGCGCGGGGTGCGATGATCGCCCTCGCTGCGGCGGCTGGCGAGCGCCGCACGCATGCCCTCGATGCCGAGCGCGGGAGCAGGCCCGCGCAGCACGCCGATTTCGAGCACGCTCGCGGCATGCTCCACCGCCGCGCGGGACAGGCCGAGGCGCACGAGCGGATGCGCCAGCAGCGCCAGCAGCCGCACGGGTCTCAGATCGTCGGCGGCGGCTTCCGCGGCCAGACGCGCAAGACGTCCGGCCGGCGTGTCGGACAGCGGAATGCCGGCGGAATCCTCGATGCTCAGGCCCCAGCGGGCCAGCTCCGCGGTGACGCGGGCCGCCAGGGCGCGATCCGGCGTGACGAGGGCCGCCGTCCTGTGCGGATGCGCGATGGTTTCTCGCAGCGCGATGGCGATGGCGAGGGCCTCCTCGCGCTCGTCCATGGCTTCGACGATGGCAAGGCCCTCGCAGCCGCTGGCGCTCATGGATGCGCGGTCCTCGGGCGCGATCAGCGACCAGCGGTCCGTGGTGTCGGCCGGGCGCAGGGCTTCGGAGAGCAGATGATTGCGGGCTTTCGCGGCCTCCGGCACGTCCCCGAGAACGGCGACGTCCGCGCGCTTGATGCGCAGATGCCTGTCGAGGAGACGGCGGAGCGAGGCCTGCGGATGTCCGTGCACCGGATCGGTCTCGTCGTCGCCGATGCCCCCGATGGTGGCCCAGCTCTCCTCGTCGAGGTCCGTGTCGAGGCCGGGCAGCACGATGGCGCCCTTCGGCAGACGCGCGATGACGCCCATGAGATGGGCGGTCGCCGGCACGGAGCCGGTCGAGCCCGCCACGATGATCGGGTGCTCCGGCCGCTCGCGGGTGAGGCGCCGCGCCTCGGCTTCGAGGAGCGCATTGCGTCTTTGCGCCGGGTCGCTCGCCTGGCGCTCGGCGAGGATCCTGGGCCAGTTCTCGCTGGCGATCTGAACGAAGTGACGCGTGATCTCGAAATATTTCGAGTAGTCGGAATCGACCGCCAGTTCGAGGGCGTGCCAGTCGATGCCTTCCGTGGTGAAGGCATCCATCAGGGTCTCCAGGTCGCCCGCTAGGTTCACCGCGTCGGCGGGCGAGGCGGGCACCATGAACGGCACCTCGGGGCCGAGCTGCAGCAGCGCACGGTCCACCTCGGCCGACCAGCGCTGCACGAGCCGCGTGAGGATGAGCCTTCGCTCCAGGGGCGGGATCGGAGGCTTGAGGCTCGCGGCTTCCTGCAGGGGCGTGCCCTCCAGTCCCGTCAGCTCGAACTCGGCCTCGTCGGTCTCGCCCAGGGGGACGATGCGCGGCAGGAGCTGCGCCCTGCCGTCGCCGCGCTCGGCCAGAAGCGCGATCAGCGCCCGGGTGGCGCGGCGGTTGGGGACATAGATGGTGATGTCGGCGAGGGCCGCGGGATCGTCGGCCAGCGGCCCGACGAGGCGGCCGTCGAGCAGCGCGTCCACCAGGGCCGGCAGGAAGGCGCAGCCCGGAGGGATGGAAAACACGCGCGGTACGCTGGACACCCTTCAAACCTCATCGCTTGGTGGCGGCAAGGCATTGTTCCGCCTCGGCAATCGCCTGAGGCTCCCCAACATGCAGCCACTGCCCCTCCATGCACAAGCCGTAGAGGCGCTCCTTCGCGATGGCGCGGTCGTAGAAGGCATTGGCCGAGAACGCTCCGTCGGGCGCTCCATGGACGAGTTCCGGCTTCACGATGGCGACGCCCGCATAGGCGAAAGGAGCGCCCGGATCCGTTCCGCGGCGACGCAGGCGGCCGCTGTCGTCCATGTGGAAATCGCCAGGACCCTCGAATCCGATGCTTGTGGATAACGGCGCCACGAGCATCAGGATGTCCATCCGCTCCGGGTTCCAGGCTTTCACGAGGCGCTTCAGATTAGGCTCGTTTCCTTCGATCCAGAGCGAATCGGAGTTGAAGGTGATGAAGGGCTCGTCGCCCAGGAGCGGCAAGGCCTTCTTCACGCCGCCGCCGGTCTCCAGCAGCGCGTCGCGCTCGTCCGAGACGAGGATGCGCGGGACGGAGCGGGTGCGCAGATGCGCTTCGAGCATGTCGGCGAAATGGTGCACGTTCACCACCACCGTCTCGATGCCCGCCTCGTGCAGCCGGTCGAGGGCGAAGTCGATGAGGCTCTGGCCCGCGACCTTCACGAGGGGCTTCGGCAGGGTGGCCGTGATCGGCAGCATGCGCTTGCCCAGGCCTGCAGCGAGAACGATGGCTTTGTGCGGCGCGTGCGAAAAGGTCTGGGACAAGGGGATGGCTCAGGATTCGGGAGGGGTTTCATCCTCGTACGGGATGAGCCTCGGCAGGTAGTTTTCATACCAGGCCTTGAGCTTCCCCAGGGCCGGATGGGCGAGGTTGCGGATGAGGTAGGCTTCGATCCGCGGCAGGTGCTTGAGGTAGTGCGGCTTGCCGTCTCGCCGGTCGAGGCGGGCGAAGATGCCGAGGATCTTGGTGGCGCGCTGGCCCGCCATGATGGCATAGGCACGGGCGAAGGCCGACACGTCGAAGGACGGGTCGGCAGCCTTCCGGTCGCGGGCGTAGAGGCCGATCAGCTTCAGTTCGAGCTCCGGCGGCACCGTCACGCGGGCGTCCTGCAGGAGCGACGCCACGTCGTAGGCGGGCGGACCCAGCACCGCGTCCTGGAAGTCGATCATGCCGACGCGCTGGAGTCCTTCGCGCCCGGGCAGCCAGATCAGGTTGGGCGAGTGGTAGTCGCGCAGGGTCCAGGTCACCGGGGCGGACAGGACCTCTCCCAGGGTCTCGGTCCACAGATTGACGAACTCGGCCCGGGCCGAGCCGGAGAGCTGCGTGCCGATGATGTGCGGCACGTACCAGTCGAGCAGCAGCTCCACCTCGATCAGGAGCGCCTCGAGGTCGTAGGGCGGAATCGGATGCTCGATGCCCTCCGCCACCGGCAGCACCTGCGGCAGGGTCGGGTCATGGAGCTGCGCCAGGAGCCGTGTCGCCTCCGCGTAGCGCTCCGGGATCGGGCCGTTCTCGTCGGTGAAGGGCTCCGCGCCGAGATCCTCGATGAGGAGGAGGCCAGCCTCCAGGTCCTCGCCGTAGATGTAGGGGGCGCTGAATCCCAGCGCGCGCAGGCCCTTGTCCATGGCCACGAAGGCATGAACCGTCTCGGCGAGCTTCGCGATGGTCGTATAGGGCCTGCCCCGCCGCACGGGAGGGCCGACCGGGCGCGGAGGCGAGATCATCAGGAGCGCGGTCGAGCCGTCCGGCTTCACGAGGCGCTCGTAGGAGCGGATCACCGAGGCATCGCCCGTCATGGGATGGCGCGAGGCATCGCCCCAGCCGCAGCGCTCGACCAGATTGCGGTAGGCCTTCATGCGCCGGAGCCGCGACGCGAAGGCGCCGGTCCCGGTCAGAATGGCGACGCGGCCCCTGCCCTGGCCGCCGGGCGCAAAGTCGAGGCGGATGTCCAGGTGCTCGGGGTTCAGCGAATCCTCGGCGCGCTCCGGCCATTCCACGAGGGCGATGGCGTTCTCCGTCATCTCGTCCCAGCCCAGCTCCACCAGTTCGTAGCCGCCGGAGAGGCGGTAGAAATCCGCGTGGACGATGGGGCAGGACGGGCCGTCATAGACCTGCATCAGGGTGAAGGTCGGGCTGGGGACCTCGAGTTCCGGATCGCCGGCGAGAATGCGCACGAGGGCGCGGGCCAGCGTCGTCTTGCCGGCGCCGAGCCCCCCCGAAAGGGTCACGAGATCGCCGGCTTTCAGCTCTTCGGCCAGGATCTGCGCGAAGCGCTCCGTCGACCCGTGGTCGGGGAGCGTCACGATCCATGCGGCCTGCGAAACATCCTGTTCGGGCATGAGGGCCAGTCCATTCACCATCGCGGTTCCTACTCGGCTGCGATCGGAGTTAGCGCAGATTGCGCGGATCGGCCATCGGACGGCGTCTCGTGCCGGTCATTGGGGAAGATGCACGTGACCGTGGTGCCGACGCCGGGGGCGGACGAAATCTCGATGCGCCCGCCATGGAGCTCCACGAAGGACCGCACGATGGACAGGCCCAGGCCGACGCCGCGATGGCGCGTTCCGAGCGTATGGCTCTCGAACCGCTCGAAGATGCGCGCCTTGATCTCGGGCGGGATGCCGCAGCCCTGGTCCTTCACGTCGAAGATCACCTCTCCGCCGCGCTTGCGCGCCGAGACCTGGATCGTCTGGCCGGGCGACGAGAAGCCCACCGCGTTCGAGAGCAGGTTGAACAGGATCTGGCGCACGCGCTTGCCGTCGGCGACGAAGGTGCCGATGTCGTCCGGCGCGTCGATGTCCACGATGAGCGAGGATTCCGCAAGCCGGTCCTCCAGCCCGCGCATGGCGGCCTCGATGGTGGAGCGGATGTCGACGATCTCGGGCGTCAGCTCCAGGGAGCCGGTGTCGATGGAGGCGAGGTCGAGAATGTCGTTGAGGATCGCGAGCAGAGACGCCGACGAGCGCATGATGTGCTCGGCGTAATCGCGCTGGCGCGGGTTGAGCGCGCCCACCGTCTCGTCGCCGAGCAGTTGCGTGAAGCCGATGATGTTGGTGAGCGGCGAGCGCAGCTCGTACGACACGTGGTGCACGAATTCGTCGCGCAGCCGCGAGGCGCGCTCCAGGGCCTCGTTGCGCTCGGTGAGCGCGCGCTCCACGTTCACGCTCGCGGTGACGTCCGTGAAGCTCAGAAGCGTCGCGCCGTCGGGCAGGGGCTGCGCGGTGCAGTCGAGGGCGGAACCGTCCTGGCGCTCGATGCGGCAGGTGAGCCCCATGCGCATGTCGGCAAGGCCCGCCACCGCGCCGCGGATGTCGATCCATGGCTCGTCCTGCGGCGCCAGCGGGCGGCAGGCCTTGATGATCGTGTCGATATGCGGGTTCTCGGCCGTGATCTCGGGCGACAGGTTCCACATCTCGGCGAAGGCACGGTTGTGCAGCTTGAGGCGCCCGTCGGAACCGAACACGGCGACGCCTTCCTTCAGCGTGTCCAGGGTCTCGCTCTGCACGCGGGTGAGCGAATGGACCTGCGAGGCCAATTCGAAGCGCTCGCTCACGTCGTCGAAGAGATAGGTCACGCCGCCCTGCGGATTGGGGTTGATGACCACGCGCAGCGTGCGCCGGTCGGGCAGGTGCCACCAGGTCTCCTGCTGCTCGACCGAGCGGTAGCCCTGCAGGAACTCGGTCTTCCAGGCGCGGAAATCCGCCTGCTCGGGCAGCTTGCGGGCCGTCCGCAAACGGTCGAGCACCTCGCTGTCCGTGGGGCGCGAGCCGAGGAAGGCCGGATCGAGGCCCCAGAGATGCTGGTAGGCGGCGTTGCTGAAGATGAGGGTCTGGGAGCCGTCGAAGATGGCGACGGCGGTCGGCAGCTGGTCCAGGGTGCGCACATGGGCGTCCATCTGGCGCTGCAGGTCGGTGCGGACCGCCTCGAGCTCAGACACGTCCACGGCGATGCCCGCGCTTCCGCCGGCGGTCGGGCGCTCGATCACGTCGAGAACGGCCCGGTGGCCCGCCACCACGGCCGTCACTCTGTTCGAGAAGGTGACGCCCGATTGGCGCTGTCGCCTCGCCTCGTCCCGGGTGGTCGCGCCGAGGAGTTCGAGGGAGCGGGCGATGGCATCGTCGAGATCCCGGGCCTCGACCGAGCGCAGATAGGCCTGGTTGGCCCAGATCAGCCTGTCGTCCTGGTCACGGATCCAGAGCGGATAGGCGACGTCGTCGAGCAGCATCGTCATCGCCCGCAGGTCGCTGCGCGCGGTTGCCAGATGGTTCTGGGTCTTCATGAGCTCGGCCCGGTCGCCCGTCACGTCCCGCAGGCGCAGGATCGCCCGTCCGCCGATGGTGCGGCCTTCCACGTCGATGAAGCGGCTGCCCGCCGTGCAGCGCCCGGTCAGGCGGAAGGCCTGGCCGCGCTGCTTGAGCTGTTCGAGGGCGCTTTCCACCGCGGCGGCGTCGACGGGGCTGAGCCAGGTGCCGAAGGCCAGGGCGCGCTGGGCCGGCGCATTCTCGCCGACGATGGACGGATCGCCCTGGAAGCGCGGCTCGCCGTCCCGTCCGTGCCAGCTCACGAGGAGCTGGCGCTCCGAGCCCATGAGGAGGGCTGCGAGATCGTCCGCGCCGCGCAGGGCATCGAGCTCGTTGCGCAGGCGCCGCTCCATCCGGGCGGCGCGCCTCTGCTCCCGCATCAGCAGCAGGGCGGTGGTGGTCGAGAAGGCGACGAGGCCCATGAAGAGGCCGAAATAGGCGGCGTTGTGCAGGTCGAAACTGCTGAGGAAGCCGAGGAGATCCGAAGCTCCTTCCGCGATGGGGAGCAGGAGGTCCTCGGCGAAGGCCGCCTGGGAGGTGCTGGCCAGGAGCATCAGGGAGAGGGGGACGCGGGCGGAGCCGACGAGGGAAGCCTTCCCGTCGCTGCTGCCGTCCTGACGCTCCCGTTGCCCGGCCATGCCGTGCTGCCCTTCCTTTGTTGGCGGCCCGACGAACAGGCCAAATTGGATCGATCCCGGCCGCGCTGCATGACGCCGCCGAGGTCAACCGTCTACGCATGAACGGAACTGCCGGCGCAGGTTCGAAGCCACAGCACAGCCGGTCGATTCGCGTTCACTCTAGACCACCCCCGACTCCGCCAGGAAGGGGGTTAACACTGGCTTAAACTTCCTTTGGAGAACCTGTGCGCAATTCGTCGAACCATATTGCATTTGTGACACACACGTGCCGGTGCGACACTCTGTCGATTCGTTTCCCGGCCGGGCAATAAAAAAGCCCGGCCGGAGCCGGGCTTTCGACGGTGGCCGTTTCAGGGCCGGTCAGTAGCGGTAGTGATCCGGCTTGAATGGGCCCTTCTCGGAGACGCCGATATAGGACGCCTGGTCGGGGCGCAGCTTGGTGAGCTTCACGCCGATCTTTTCCAGGTGCAGCGAGGCGACCTTCTCGTCCAGGTGCTTCGGCAGGGTGTAGACCTTCTTCTCGTACTTGCCGGCGTTGTTCCAGAGCTCGATCTGGGCGAGCGTCTGGTTGGTGAACGAGGCCGACATGACGAAGGACGGGTGGCCCATGGCGTTGCCGAGGTTCACGAGGCGGCCCTCCGAGAGCAGGATGATGCGGTGCCCGTCGGGGAACGTGATCTCGTCGACCTGCGGCTTGATGTTGGTCCACTTGAGGTTCTTCAGGGACGCGACCTGAATCTCGTTGTCGAAGTGGCCGATGTTGCAGACGATCGCCCGGTCCTTCATCGCCCGCATGTGGTCGATGGTGATGACGTCCTTGTTGCCGGTGGCGGTGACGAAGATGTCGGCGCGGGGAGCCGCGTCCTCCATGGTCGTGACCTCATAGCCTTCCATGGCGGCCTGGAGGGCGCAGATCGGATCGACCTCCGACACGAGCACGCGGCAGCCGGCCTGGCGGAGCGAAGCGGCCGAGCCCTTGCCCACGTCGCCGAAGCCCGCCACCATGGCGACCTTGCCGGCCATCATCACGTCCGTGCCGCGGCGGATGCCGTCGACCAGCGACTCGCGGCAGCCATAGAGGTTGTCGAACTTCGACTTGGTGACGGAGTCGTTGACGTTGATCGCCGGGAAGAGGAGCTTGCCCTCCTTGGCCATGATGTAGAGGCGATGCACGCCCGTGGTGGTCTCTTCCGACACGCCCTTGATCGAGCCGGCGATCTCGGCGAACCAGCCCTTCGGCTTTTCCTTGAGCAGGCGCTTGATCAGCGCGAAGAGGACTTCCTCTTCTTCCGCGCCGGGCTTGTCGAGGAAGGCGACGTCGCCCTGCTCGGCGCGCAGGCCGAGATGGACCAGCATGGTGGCGTCGCCGCCGTCGTCGAGGATCATGTTCGGCACGCCGCCGCCATGCCAGTCGAACAGCTTGGCGGTGTAGTCCCAGTACTCCGTCAGGGTCTCGCCCTTATAGGCGAAGACCGGGATGCCGGCGGCCGCGATGGCGGCGGCGGCGTGGTCCTGGGTGGAGTAGATGTTGCAGGACACCCAGCGGATGTCGGCGCCGAGGCTCTTGAGGGTCTCGATCAGCACCGCGGTCTGGATGGTCATGTGGAGCGAACCGGCGATGCGGGCGCCCTTCAGGGGCTGCTTCGGGCCGTATTCCTCGCGGATGGCCATCAGGCCGGGCATCTCGGTCTCGGCGATGGAGATTTCCTTGCGGCCGAAATCGGCAAGGCTGATGTCTTTGACGATGTAATCCTGCGCCATGATGGCCTCTCTTCAGCATCTGCTCGGTTGAGTTGGCGTTTCTCTATCAGAGCTGGCCGGAAGAGGCAATCAAGATATAAAGATGTCTTTATATGTTGTTCTGGGTTGGGCGGAGGAGGGCCGAGGCAGGCTCCTATTCGTCCTCGCCGAACCGGTTGGCGAGGAGATCGCCGATGGCCTGGAGGCAGAGTGCGGCGTCCCCGCCCTTGGCCGTGACGGTGATCGATGTGCCCTGCGCGGCCGCCAGGGTGAGAAGGCCCATGATCGAGCGCCCGCCTACGGTCTCGCCGCAGCGGGTCACCGTCACGTCTGAATTGAAGCGCTCCACCGTCTGGACGAACTTGGCCGAGGCGCGGGCGTGCAGGCCCCGGCGATTGATGATGGGAAGCTCCCGGACCTCGGCGCCATCGGGCACGACGGCAGGCGGGCAATCCTGATCGAGGGTCCGGTCCATGACGGTTACTTTCCCGAGAGAACGCGCGAGGCGATGTTGATGTATTTGCGCCCCGCCTCCTGGGCATGGGAGACGGCATCGGACAGGGGTTCCTCGTCCCGGACGGAGGCCAGCTTGATGAGCATGGGCAGGTTGATGCCGGCCACCACCTCGACGGAGCCGCCGTTCATGCACGACAGGGCCAGGTTCGAGGGCGTGCCGCCGAACATGTCCGTCAGTACCACGACGCCCTGGCCCGAATTAACCCGGCAAACGGCGGCCATGATGTCCTTGCGCCGCGTCTCCATGTCGTCGTCTGGGCCGATCGTGATCGTTTCAAGCTGCTCTTGAGGCCCCACGACATGCTCGAGCGCCGCTTTGAATTCCGTCGCGAGCTGCCCGTGGGTGACGAGCACCATTCCAATCATAATGTTACAAGTCCGAACGCTCCGAGAGCGGAGCCGCTATTTTGTGCACCGCGAAGCCAAGCGCAAGAGCATTGAGAGGAAAAGTTCATCACAGTGTCACGACCGTGACGCAAAGACCACTCAGGCAGGCCAGGACAACGTCGGCCGAGATTGCCCCGGCCTGCATCCGGATGCGAGGGACCATGACGCCGCAGAGGACCACGTGCCTGTCTTCCTCGTCCGGATAGCGGGCCGGTCCGTCGGTGAGATCGACCACCAGGCGGATGACGGCAGCCGGCTCGAAGGATTGCCGGACGATGCCGAGGCCGTAGACCTCGATGCTGCCGCCGAGAGGTTCCACCGGCCGCGCCAGGAGGCGGCCGTGACGCGCCTCGAGGCGGGTGCGGTCGTCGCTGACCAGCCTTCCGAAGCGGCCGCCCCTGAGGGCGAGGGATACGACCTCGCGGGCAAGCGTCGACTTGCCCGATCCCGACGCGCCCCGGATCAGGAGCCCGGCCTCGCCGACGAGCACGCAGCCGCCGTGGATCGTCTGCGCCTCGCTCACGTCTCCCTCTTTGCGGGTTCGCGCCTGGCCTTCTCCTTGTCCCTTCTCTCCTGCTCCTTCTTGGCCTTCGCCCCTTCGATCGGGACGCGGATGACGAAGCGGGCGCCGAGGCGCCTGGGTTCGCCGGCCTCGTCGGGCGGACCGAGCCGGTTCTCGGCCCGGATCGAGCCGCGATGGGCCTCGATGATCTGGCGGGAGATGGACAGGCCGAGGCCCGAGTTCTGGCCGAAGCCCTGCTCGGGCCGGTCCGTGTAGAAGCGCTCGAAGATCCGGTCGAGGGCATCGGGCTCGATGCCGGGCCCGCTGTCCTCCACCAGGATTTCCACCTGGTTCCTGCGCCGGCGCAGGAAGACATTGACGGTTTCGTCGGGCGGCGAGAAGGAGCGCGCGTTGTCGATCAGGTTGTTGAAGACCTGGCCCAGACGGCTGTCATGGCCGAGAACCAGGAAGGCGTCGCGGCCCTGAGCCTGCCGGTCGATGTTGAGCGTGATGAGCGGATCGCCCTCCTGCCGGCGCTCGTTGGCGACCGATACCACTGCATCGAGAAGGCGCACCATGTCGACCGGCTCCGCGTCGGCGCGGGCGAGTTCCGCATCGAGGCGCGAGGCGTCGGAGATATCGCTGATCAGGCGGTCGAGGCGCTTCACGTCGTGCTGGATGATCGACAGGAGGCGCTGGCGGGAATCGTCGCTGCGGGCGAGCGGCAGGGTCTCCACGGCGCTGCGCAGGGAGGTCAGCGGGTTCTTCAGCTCGTGCGCCACGTCCGCCGCGAAGCTCTCGATGGCGTCGATCCGGTTGTAGAGCGCCCTGGTCATGTCGCGCAGGGCGCCCGAGAGGTGCCCGATCTCGTCGGAACGGGCGGTGAAATCGGGGATCTCCTGGCGCGACTTCGTGCCCCAGCGCACCCGCTCCGCCGCTTCCGCCAGCCGCCGGACCGGACCCGCGATGGCGCCGGCGAGAAAGAGCGACAGGACGATCATCACCGCGGCCGCGACCAGGAAGACCTGGAGCAGGGCGAAGCGCTCGGAGGCGATGATCGCGTCGATGTCGCCTTCCTGGGTGGAGAGCAGGAGCGCGCCCTGGACCGTGCGGAAGCGCTGGATCGGCACCGCCACGGACACGATGGTCTCGCCCCGGTTGTTGACGCGCACCACGCTCGATTGCTGGCCGGCAAAGGCCTGCTGCACCTCCGGCAGGGTCTTGCCGTTGGCGGGTCCGGCCTCCTCCTGCACGGGGCGCCTCGTGCGCCGGAACATCTTGCGGATGCTGTTCCAGGTGCGCTCGATCAGACTCGTCGTGTCCTCGACATTGGCGACCGGCGGCAGGTCCATGCGCAGGATGTCGCCGCGGGAATAGAACGACCTGGAATCGAGCAGCAAGATGCCGTCCCGGTCGAAGATGCGGGCGCGGGTCTTGGTCGGCGTCACCAGGCGGCGCAGCAGGGGCGCCACGCGCTCGGGATTGATGGAGAACTCGAGGGACGAGAAGGCCTCGTCGGTGAACCGCTCCGTTTCTCCGGCCTGCATCTGGAGGAGCTGGTCCGGGTCGATGGTGATGGTGTTGGTCTCGACGGTCGCGGAGCTCGCGATCGCGCCCGCGATGATCTCGCCCTGGGTCACGAGGCTCTGGACCCGGGCCTCGATGAGGCCTTCGCGGAACTGGTTGAGATAGAGAAAGCCGACGAGGAGGACCACGAGCCCGGCGAGGTTGAGCACCACGATCCGTCGCGTCAGGCTCGATGAGCCGCGCTGGACGATCATGCGGCCGAAATGCTTCAGCCGGGCCAAGACGCCCTGCGGTGCGGGCGGATCGTCGAACGCCGCCTCGGCGTGGATGGGGTCAGCCTTCATGCCACTCGTTCAAGCATGGTCCGGGTTTTCCTTCCACCGGCCATGACCGACTTTCCAGGTTTCTCGCCAGATTGCTTGCGCCTTCAAGCGTCAGGCTTCCTTGAAACGGTAGCCCACGCCGTAGAGGGTCTCGATCATTTCGAAACTCTGGTCAACCGACTTGAACTTCTTGCGCAGGCGCTTGATGTGGCTGTCGATGGTGCGGTCGTCCACATAGACCTGGTCGTCATAGGCCGCATCCATCAGGGCGTTGCGGCTCTTCACCACTCCCGGACGCGTGGCGAGGGCCTGCAGGATCAGGAATTCCGTCACGGTGAGGGTCACCGGCTCGCCCTTCCAGGTGCAGGCGTGGCGTTCCGGGTCCATCTTCAGCTGGCCGCGCTCCAGGGCCTTCGGGTCTGCCTCCTTGGGGGCGGTCTGGTCCTTGGGGGCGAAACGCCGCAGAACGGCCTTGACGCGCTCGACCAGGAGGCGCTGGGAGAACGGCTTCCGGATGAAGTCGTCGGCGCCCATCTTGAGGCCGAACAGCTCGTCGATCTCCTCGTCCTTGGAGGTCAGGAAGATGACCGGCAGGTCCGATTTCTGCCGCAGGCGGCGCAGGAGCTCCATGCCGTCCATGCGCGGCATCTTGATGTCGAAGATGGCCAGGTCCGGCGGGGCGTGCTTGAGCCCGTCCAGAGCCGAGGCCCCGTCCGTGTAGGTCTGAATGCGGTAGCCCTCCGCTTCGAGGGCGATGGAAACAGAGGTCAGGATGTTGCGATCGTCATCGACAAGGGCGATCGTTGGCATGAACTCTTCCTTGGTTGGCACGGACGAATGTCAGCGTCTCGTCTGACAACGCAGGGGGCCCGGAAAACGTCCCCAACTGCGCCTTTCTCGTGGCATAAATATGGCTCTCCCCCGGGGTCGCGGCCAGGGGCGGCCCTGATAGTGGTGCTTAAGGGCGGCCGGTTCAACCGCCGATGAACGATCCGTTACGATTTGGTCACAATGTTCGCGATCCCGCAACTCGCCATGATCGGAGCCGCGAAGGGTCATGGCCCGGGGTCGCCCGCGCTGCTCCGGCCGGAAAAGGCGCGTCAATCATACGAAAGAATCCCGAAAATACCTTCAAATTCGAGGGATTAAGGGGAATGAAGGTCTGGCTCCCGGAAAAATAGAATGCGATGAAACGGCCTGAGTTGACGGCACCGTCAGCTGACCTAAAGAAGGTTCCATGCTCAAGCGAGACGGCAAATTTTCGCCAGGATTGTTTGACCCTACCCATGTGACGGTCATTGGACGGCGGCCGATCCGGCTGCGGGGTGACTGCCAACCAGGAGAAGTCTTCCGTGGAAAATATCGGCGTTTTCAACAGCGCACAGGGCGCTGAGGCCTCCGGTCTCCGCAATCTCAAACGGGTTTACTGGAACCTCAAGGCGCCCGCGCTCTACGAGCAATCCCTGATCCGGGGCGAGACCAAGCTCGTCAAGGGCGGTGCGCTCCTGGCCGAGACCGGCGTGCATACGGGCCGGTCACCCAAGGACAAGTTCGTGGTGCGCGACGAGACCACGGAGAGCACGGTCTGGTGGGACAACAACGGCTCTATCACGCCCGGCCAGTTCGACACCCTGCTGGCCGACTTCCTGGCCCATGCGGAGGGCCGGGAGCTGTTCGCGCAGGACCTCTACGGCGGCGCCGATGCGGCCTACCGGGTCAAGGCGCGGGTCTTCACGGAATATGCCTGGCACTCGCTCTTCATCCGCAACCTGCTGATCCGCCCGGATCGCGGCGAACTCGCCGATTACGTGCCGGGGCTCACCATCATCGACCTGCCGTCCTTCAAGGCGGACCCGGCCCGTCACGGCTGCCGCAGCGAGACGGTCATCGCCTGCGACTTCAAGCGCAGGATCGTGCTCATCGGCGGCACCTCCTATGCGGGCGAGATGAAGAAGTCGGTCTTCACCTATCTCAACTACGTGCTGCCCGCCCAGAAGGTCATGCCCATGCATTGCTCGGCCAATGTGGGCAAGGATGGGGACGTGGCCGTGTTCTTCGGCCTCTCCGGCACCGGCAAGACGACGCTCTCGGCCGATCCGAACCGCATCCTGCTCGGCGATGACGAGCACGGCTGGGGCCCGAACGGCGTGTTCAACTTCGAGGGCGGCTGCTACGCCAAGACCATCCGCCTGTCCCGCGAGGCGGAGCCCGAGATCTTCGCCACCACGGAGCGCTTCGGCACGGTGCTGGAGAACGTGGTGATCGACCCGATCACGCGGGTTCCCGATTTCGACGACGCGTCGAGGACGGAGAATACGCGCTGCGCCTATCCGCTCGACTTCATTCCCAATGCCAGCGCCACGGGCCGCGCGGGCATCCCGAAGAACATCGTGATGCTCACCTGCGACGCCTTCGGCGTGCTGCCTCCCATCGCCAAGCTGACGCCGGCCGAGGCCATGTACCATTTCCTCTCCGGCTACACCGCCAAGGTGGCCGGCACGGAAAAGGGCGTGAAGGATCCGGAGGCCACCTTCTCGACCTGCTTCGGCGCGCCCTTCATGCCGCGGCACCCGTCCGAGTACGGTAACCTGCTGCGCGATCTCATCGCCAAGCACCATGTGGATTGCTGGCTCGTCAATACCGGCTGGACCGGCGGCAAGTACGGCGTCGGCCGGCGCATGCCGATCCGCGTCACCCGCCGCCTGCTCACCGCGGCGCTCGACGGCTCGCTCTCCCGGGCGGATTTCCGCCGTGACCCCTATTTCGGCTTCGCGGTGCCGACCTCGGTGCCCGGCGTCGAGCCGCACATCCTCTATCCGGTCAAGACCTGGCAGAACAAGGCGGAGTTCGCCGAGACGGCCAAGCGCCTGATCGACATGTTCAACGAGAATTTCAAGCGCTTCGAGGCCCACGTGGACTCCGACGTCCGCTCGGCCGCACCGCAGACCTCGATCGCGGCCTGACGGCCCGAGCTTCCTTTGCTCTAATGAAAGGCGGCCCATGGGCCGCCTTTTCGTTTGGTCGTTTGGCCCGCTGGCCCCGCTTGCGCAGAGCGATGTATGATGACAGGCAAGTGATTGCCAACAACGCCGCCGCGTGGCCTTGCTGCCGGCAGTTGAGGGGATCTAGTGGATCTCGGGCTCCGGCACGCCGCCGGACCCTTCCAGGAAGTCGAAGTCGCAGCCCTCGTCCGCCTGGCGGATGTGCTGGGCGAAGAGCTTGTTGTAGCCCCGGGGATAATCGCGCGGCGGCGGCGACCAGGTGCGCAGGCGGTCCCTGATCTGCTCGTCGCTCACATGCAGGTGGATCGAGCGGTTCGGCACGTCGACGGTGATCAGGTCGCCCGTGCGCACGGCGGCGAGGGGGCCGCCGATATGCGCTTCCGGCGAGACGTGCAGGATGCAGGCGCCGTAGCTGGTGCCGCTCATGCGCGCGTCGGAGATGCGCAGCATGTCGCGCACGCCCTGCTTGAGGAGCTTCTTCGGGATCGGCAGCATGCCCCATTCCGGCATGCCCGGCCCGCCGATAGGGCCGGCATTGCGCAGCACCATGATGTGATCGGGCGTGACGTCGAGATCGAGGTCGTTCACGGCCTTCGTCATCTCGTCATAGGTGTCGAACACGATGGCAGGACCCGTGTGCTGCAGCAGCCGCGGTTCCGCGGCCGGCGGCTTGATCACGCAGCCCTTCGGCGCCAGGTTGCCGCGCAGGATGGCGGTGCCGCCCGAGGCCGCGATCGGCCTGTCGAGCGGGCGGATCACGTCGTCGTTGTAGACGGCTGCGCCTTCGAGCGCGTCGCGCAGGTTTCCGGTCACGGTGCGCTCGTCGAGATGGAGCAGCGACGCGAGGCGGGAGAGAAGACCGCGAATGCCGCCGGCAATATGGAAATCCTCCATCAGCCATTGGCCCGAGGGACGAATATTGGCGATCACCGGAACCTTCTGGGCGAAATCGTCGAAGTCCTGCAGCGTGACCTCGATGCCCGCGCGGCCCGCCATCGCCACGAGATGGATCATCGCGTTCGTCGAGCCGGCGAGCGCGTTGTGAACCATGAGGGCGTTCTCGAACGACCGCCGTGTGAGGATGTCGCTCGGCTTGAGATCGTCCCAGACCATCTCGACGATCCTGCGCCCGGTGAGGCTCGCCATGCGCGGGTGAGCGGCGTCGACCGCCGGAATGGAGGCGGCGCCGGGGAGGCTCAGGCCCAGCGTCTCGACGATGGACGTCATGGTCGAGGCCGTGCCCATGGTCATGCAGGTGCCGGGCGAGCGCGCGATGCCGGCCTCCATGTCGTTCCATTGCTGGCTCGTGATGGTGCCGGCCTCCTTCTCGGCCCAGTACTTCCAGATGTCGGAGCCTGAGCCCAGGATCGTGCCGGCATGGTGGCCGCGCATCATCGGGCCCGCAGGCATGAAGATCATCGGCAGGTTCATGCTGATTGCGCCCATGACGGTGGCGGGCGTCGTCTTATCGCAGCCGCCCATGAGCACCGCGCCGTCGACCGGATGCGAGCGCAAGAGCTCTTCCACCTCCAGGGCCAGGAGGTTGCGGTAGAGCATCGTGGTCGGCTTGACGAAGTTCTCCGACAACGACAGCGCCGGCAGCTCGATGGGGAAGCCGCCGGCCTGCCACACGCCGCGCTTCACGTCCTCGACGCGCATGCGGAAATGCGAATGGCAGGGGTTGATGTCGCTCCAGGTGTTGATGATCGCGATCACCGGCTTGCTCATGAAGTCCTCACGCGCATAGCCCATCTGAAGAGTCCGGGATCGATGCCCGAAGGAGCGCAGGTCGCTCACGCCGAACCAGCGGTGGCTTCTCAACTGCTCAGGCGATCGCTTGGCCATTCCCGGATCACTCCCCGCGCCGCGAGGCGCAAAAGCCATATGTCATACAAATTTAGAAATTGGTCGCCGTTCTGGGATCGGCTGTCAAGTGCGGGGACGCCCTTTCCGGGCTTGCCGGGACGAGAAGCGGACCTGCTTCCGGGAACGCGCGTCATCCCGCGCGGACCTGGGGATCCGCACGATGCTCCCCTCTCCGGAAAGCGCGCTATTGGATGTGAACGGGGTCACTCCTGCGGGACACGGACCCCGCCCGGGGACCGCGAAGCGCCAGGCTCAGGCCTTGGCGGCGGACCGGAGCTTGACGGGCTTGGAGGCGGGCTTGGCGGACGCCTCCAGGATCCGGGCCGAGTAGCGGTTGCGGCTGTTGGCCAGGTGCGCGCGCATCATGGCGGCGGCGAGATTCGAGTCGCCCATGGCGATGGCATCCCGGATCGCCCGGTGCTCCCGCTCGACCACGCCGAGATAGTCACGCTGCTGCTGGCTCTCGCCCTCCGGCCTCGGACCCGAGCGGCGTGGCACGGCAAACTCCCCGAGAAAGTCCAGGAAACGCACGAAATAGGGGTTCTTGGTCGCGCCCGCGAGGATGCGATGGAACTCCAGATCCGCCGCGATGCCGTAATCCTCGCCCTTGGTGATGTTCTCGAGGGCCCGGTCGAGCGCGGCCATTTCCTCGTCGGTCCGGCGCACCGCCGCGAGCGAAGCGGCCTCCACCTCGACGGCGAGGCGCAATTCGAGCATGGCCAGGATGTCGTCGACCTCGCCGTTGCTGAGGGAAGCGAAGAAATCCGACTTGGGCGGGGGTGGCAGCACGAAGGCGCCGGCGCCCTGCCGGGTCTGGACCAGCTTGGCGGCCTTGAGAGCCGCCACAGCCTCGCGCACGACGGTCCGGCTGACGCCCGCGGCCGATGCCAGCTCCGCCTCGGTCGGCAGGCGGTCCCCCGCCTGCAGCCGCCCCTCGGCGATCTCGCGCGAGATCGCTTCCGCCAGGTCGCTCACGAGATTCCGCTTGCGGGCGATGGTGTTGAGGGAGAGGTCGGAAAGGAAAGAGCGTTCGTTCATGGAGCCGTCGAGTGTCTCTTGCAGGCGCTGAAAACTGAAGATGTCCGGTGGCGCTCCCTATCGACGGAAGCGATCCGTCAAGCCTGTGCCGGATCCCGGCGCAGCGGCCGATCCTTACAGGCGAATTGCCCGATCCGGCAGGCCAACTTGTCGTATGTCTCACTAGTTGCTGGCATCTCCCGAGTCAAAAGAAATCGTTATTACAGGAACATGCACTGGTGGACAGCTGCCCTGCCGAGAGGAGTGTGGCCCGACTCGGGCCGCTTGTCAAAATTTGTATGTTGCCATACAAGACATGTCGCAAGGCGACGGGGAAGCCGAACGACAGCGAGCCGGGAGGCAACACATCCGGAGCAATCCTTGACACAGCGAGACGCCATCCATGCTGACGAAGATCGAAACCTCTCACCTCGCCCGCTCCGTTCTCGCGGTTCCGCCATTCGCCCTGACGCCCGATTTCGAGATTGCCCGGGAGGCCAACGCGAGGCTGATCCGCCATCTCGAGGCGGGCGGAGTCTCGACGCTGCTCTATGGCGGCAACGCCAATGTGCACAACTGGCCGGTGTCGAAATTCGCCGAATGGCTCGACAGCCTGGAGGAATCGGCTGCCGGGAACACGTGGCTGATCCCCTCGGTCGGACCAGACTGGGGCAAGCTCGTCGACGAGGCGTCGATCCTTAAGTCGCGCCGCTATCCCGTCGCCATGGCGCTGCCGATGATCGCGCCGCAGACGCCGGACGGCGCGGTGCGCGGATTGCAGGACTTCGTCGACCGTTCCGGCGTGCCGCTGATCGTCTACATCAAGGCCGATCGATACGTGCCCGCCCAGGCAATGGCCCGGCTGGTCGAGCAGGGCGCGGTCTTCGGCATCAAATATGCCGTCCCGCGTGCCGACCTCACCCAGGATCCCTATCTGCAGGAACTGGTCGACGCGGTCGGGGCGGATCGGATCGTGAGCGGCTTCGGCGAGCCGCCGGCCCTCACGCATCTGACGCGGTTCAGGCTCGCCGGCTTCACCGCTGGCTGCGTGTGCATCGCGCCGCACCTGTCCATGTCCTACCTCCACGCCCTGAAGCGGGGCGACGAGGCCGAGGCGAAGCGCCTCCTCGAATTCTTCCTGCCGCTCGAAGCCATCCGTGAGCGCCACAACGCGATTCGGGTTCTCCACTCGGCCGTTTCCCTGTCCGGCGTGGCCGAGATGGGGCCGATCCTGCCGCTCCTCACCGAGGCCGATCCGGCGATCCACGGCGAGATCAGGGAGGCCGCCAAGGCACTGCTCGCCGCCGAAATGACCGCTCGACAGGAGGCCGCTGCTGCGTAATCTGGCCGGCATCGTCGGTCGGCCGGTCTTGCGCCGGCAGCATGCAGGGCCCTGTGATCTCTATGCCAGAATCCCATTCCGATCTCCTGGGCGTGCTCTCGGCGCGCCTGGGGGCCAAGCACGTCATCGTCGAGCCCGCCGCAATGGAGGGCTATCTCGTCGAGGAGCGGAAGCTCTATCGCGGCACGGCCCTGGCCGTGGCCCGTCCCGGCAGCACGGAGGAGGTGGGCTTCGTGGTGAAGGAATGCGCGAAGGCAGGCGTCGCCGTCGTGCCGCAGGGCGGCAATACCGGCCTCGTGGGCGGAGGGGTGCCGCACGGGGGCATCGTCCTGTCGCTGGCGCGGCTCGACCGCATCCGCGAGGTCAACGCCTTCAATGCCACCATCACGGCCGAGGCCGGCTGCATTCTCAAGGCCGTGCAGGATGCCGCGAAGGATGTGGACTGCATCTTCCCGCTGTCGCTTGCCTCGGAAGGCTCGTGCCGGGTCGGCGGCAATATCGCGACCAACGCGGGCGGCGTGAACGTGCTGCGCTACGGCAATACCCGCGAGCTCGTGCTCGGGCTCGAGGTCGTGCTCGCCGACGGACGGATCTGGAACGGCCTCAAGGGCCTGCGCAAGGACAATATGGGGTACGACCTGAAGAACCTCTTCATCGGTTCGGAAGGCACGCTCGGAATCATCACGGCGGCGGTGCTGAAGCTCTTTCCTCGGCCCAGGACGCAGGTCGTGGCCTTCGTCGGCTGCGCCTCGCCCCATGCGGCGCTCGCCCTGTTCGAAAGCCTGCGGCAGACGATGGGCGACGAGCTCACCGCTTTCGAGTTCATGCCGCGCTTCGCCCTCGACATCGTGCTCAGGCACGCCCCCGGCGCCGTCCGCCCGCTGAACGGTGACCACGCCGCCTACGCGCTGGTCGAAGTCTCGACGCCCGATCCGGAGCTCGATCTGCGCACGCTGCTGGAGAAGGCCTTAGGGGTGGCCTTCGAGAGCGGCACCATCGAGGACGCGACCATCGCCGCCAGCGAGGCTCAGAACGCGGCGCTCTGGCACCTGAGGGAAAGCCTCTCCGACGTGCAGCGCCTCGAAGGTGGATCGATCAAGCACGACGTCTCGGTGCCCGTCTCCGATGTCGCGGATTTCATCGTGACGGCGAGCAGGGCCTGCGAGGAGGCATTGCCCGGCGTGCGGGTCTGCGCCTTCGGCCATTTCGGCGACGGCAACATCCACTTCAACCTGACCCAGCCCGTCGGCATGGAGAAGCCCCTCTTCCTGGCCCAATGGGAGCGCTTCAACCGGATCGTTCATGACATCGTCCATGCCATGAACGGCTCGATTTCCGCCGAGCATGGGGTCGGCCTCATCAAGCGCGACGAGCTGGTGCGCTACAAGGACCCCGTGGCCCTCGACCTGATGAAGACGTTGAAGAGGGCCCTCGATCCGCAGAACATTCTCAATCCCGGGAAGGTCGTGGCTCTGGAAGGCGATCTGCCGCCGGCCTTGCCGGTGGCGCACAACGGCTGAGGCTTCCCGGCCGTTGCGAACGTTTCGTTTTGCCGGGGATTGATGTAACAACACTGGACCGGGACGGTGGGGCGACAGCCGCCGGACGGCACGAACCTGGAACCTCATGAACGCTCCCGCAGCCAGCAAGCAAGCCGTTCGAGACGCCGAGGCGACGAAGCGGCGGATCCTCGAGGCGGCGACGGCTGAATTCGCCGGCCACGGCTATGGCGGCGCGCGGGTCGACCAGATCGCCGAGGCCGCCCGCACGAACAAGCGCATGCTCTACTACTATTACGGGAGCAAGGAGGACCTGTTCCTGGCGACCCTGGAGGCGGCCTACGACCATATCCGGGCCGCCGAGCGGGAGCTGCACCTGGAGGAGCTCGCTCCCCTGCCGGCGCTCGAGGAACTCGTGCGCTTCACCTGGAACTACTTCGTCCGGCACCCCGAGTTCATGATGCTGCTCAACGCGGAGAACCAGCACCGCGCCAAGCACCTCAAGGAATCCAAGCGCATCCACACCATGAACTCGCCGGTCATCGAGACGATCGGCGTCATCCTGAAGCGCGGCGAGGAAGCCAAGGCCATTCGCCCCGGCATCGATCCGGTCCAGCTCTACGTGTCCATCGCCGGGCTCTGCTATTTCTACCTCTCGAACGTCTACACCCTGTCCGTGGCCTTCGGGCGCGAGCTCCTGTCCGCTCCCGCCATGGAGGAGAGGATCAATCACGTGGTCGACTTCGTCCTGGCCGGCCTGCGCGCCTGAATTCCCGAAACGGCGCTTGACATGTCGGACAACCCGGCATCTAATTAACCGGTTGGTTACATAGAGCGGCAGAAGCCGCCACGACATGCCCCTTGGAAACGCTCTTGAGGAAGACGCTTGATGACGTCGAAGCTCGCGCGCGCCAGTCAGAACCTGCTGAACTCCGCCTGGATCAAGCCGTTCGGGCTCCTCGTCCTCACGGTCGTGCTCTGGGATCTCACGGTGCGGATCTTCGCGATCCCGGCCTATCTGGTCCCCCCGCCGAGCGACGTGGCGGTGGCCTTCTGGAACGAGGGCGACAAGCTCCTCATCGAGGCGATTCCCACGACCGTGGCCACGCTCGGAGGATTCTTCCTCTCCGCCCTGTTCGGTATTCCAATCGCCATGCTGATCGCCGGCTCGCGCACGGTCGAATCTTACGTCTATCCGCTGCTCGTCTTCTCCCAGTCGATTCCCAAGGTCGCCGTGGCGCCGCTCTTCGTGGTCTGGTTCGGCTTCGGCATGGCCCCCAAGGTGATCTCGGCCTTCCTGCTCGGCTTCTTCCCCGTGGTCGTCGCCGGCGTGCAGGGCTTCAAGTCGCTCGATCCCGAGATGCGCGATCTGGTGCGCTCCATGAAGGCGTCGCGCCTGCAATCCTTCACCATGGTGAACCTGCCGCATGCGCTTCCGGCCATCTTCGCCGGCCTGAAGGTGTCCGTGACGCTCGCCGTCGTCGGCGCGGTCGTCGGGGAATTCGTCGGCGCCAATTCCGGCATCGGATTCGTGCTGCAGCGGTCCATCGGCAATTTCGAACTGCCGACCATGTTCGCGGCTCTCGTGATTCTCGCGCTGATCAGCGTCATCCTCTTCTGGATCATCGATCTGATCGAGCGCTTCACCGTGCCCTGGCACGCCAGCCAGCGGCACGATTTCGCAGCAACCGCCTGAAACACAAGGGCGGAGCATCAACGGGAGGACACTGATGAAGAAACGGACATTCCTGAAAGCCACCCTCTTCGCCGCCACGGCGCTCATGCCCTTCGTGTCGCTGCCGGCCCAGGCCGCGGACAAGGTCGTGCTGATGCTCAACTGGTACGTCTATGGCGAGCACGCGCCCTTCTTCTACGGCAAGGAGAAAGGCCTTTACGCCGCTGAAGGCATCGATCTCGAGATCCAGGAGGGCCGCGGCTCGGCCGTGACCGTGCAGGCGGTGGCCGCCAAGACGGTGGACTTCGCCTATGCGGACGTTCCCACCATGATCCGTGCGGCCGTGAAGGGCGCTCCCGTCATGTCTCCCGGTGTGCTGCTGCAGAAAAACCCGATGTCGGCGATGGGCTTCTCCGAGAAGAACATCCGCAAGGCCGAAGACCTGCGCGGCAAGATCGTCGCCACGACGCCGGGCGATTCCATGTCGCAGATCTGGCCGCTCTTCCTCAAGAAGGCCGGCCTCAAGGAAAGCGAGATGCGCATCGTCTCCGGCGACGCCCAGACGAAGCTCAACGCGGTCATCACCGGCCAGGCCGACGTGCTCCTCGGCTACGTCATGGACCAGAGCATGAAGATCAAGGACGCGACGGGCAAGAACGTCACGCCGATCATGTTCGCCGATTACGGCGTCAATCTCGTCTCCTCCGGCGTCATCGCGCACAAGGACACCCTGAAGGACAAGGCCGATCTCGTTCGCCGCTTCATGAGCGCGACCACCAAGGCGATCGAGGGGGCCGAGAAGGCTCCGGGCGAGGCGACCCAGGCAGTGCTGAAGGCGCTTCCGAAGGCCGGCAAGCCGGATACCCTGCAGGAAGGCTTCGAGCTGACGATCCCGCTCTATCGCACCGAGGAGACGAAAGGCCAGCGTCCGTTCAACGTCACCGACGCCAACATGGCCGAGACCGTCAACCTGCTCATCGAATACGGCGGCCTCGATCCCTCGGCGAAAGAGAACCCCAAGGCGTTCTACACCCGCGAATTCCTGCCGAAGGCCACCCAGTGAGCAGGCCTGCGCGCGCCATGGCACATCTTCGTGTCGTCCCTGGCAACGAACTCAAGAGCGAGGCGTCCGCGCCTCGCACCATGATCGAGATCCGCAATCTCTCGAAGACCTACCGCACGCGCGGCGGCGACGTGCCGTCCCTGCGGCCGATCGATCTCGACATCACGGACGGCGAATTCGTCGCCGTGGTCGGGCCTTCCGGATGCGGTAAGTCCACGCTCCTGAAGCTCGTCGCCGGTCTCATTCCGCCGACGGAGGGAGAAGTGCAGATCGGTGGCGTCGTCGTGCAGGAGCCGCCGGACGACGTGGGCATCGTCTTCCAGAACCCGGTGCTGCTGCCCTGGCGCTCGGTCCTGCGCAACGTCATGCTTCCGGTCGAGGTGCGCAAGCTCGACCGGGAGAGCCATCTCGCCCGCGCCCGCAAGCTTCTCTCCATGGCGGGGCTCGAAGACTTCCAGAACAAGTATCCCTGGCAGCTCTCCGGCGGCATGCAGCAGCGCGCCGCCATCTGCCGGGCGCTGGTGCACGATCCGAAGATCGTCCTCATGGACGAGCCCTTCGGCGCGCTCGATGCCATGACGCGCGAGCGCATGAACCTCGAACTGCAGAAAATTCATCACGATACGGGCAAGACGATCCTGCTCATCACCCACTCGATTCCGGAAGCGGTGTTCCTGGCGGACCGCGTGGTCGTCATGTCGGAGAGGCCGGGCTCGATCGCCGCGATCTACGACGTCACGCTGCCGCGCCCGCGCAATCTGGAGATCATGGGACACCCGACCTTCGTCGATCTCACGCAGAAGATCCGCGGCCATTTCTACGCCCGCGGCCACCTGGACTGAAACCATGTCAGGCGCCCGGCTCCGCATCGTCGAGATCCAGAGCTTCGAGCGCCCCATGCGCTTCGCGCGGCCGTTCCGATTCGGTCTTGTGACCGTCGAGGAGGCGCCGCAGGCTTTCGTGCGGGCCGTCGTCGAGGTGGAGGGTGCCGGGACGGCGACCGGCGTCACGGCCGAGATGATGATGCCGAAATGGTTCGACAAGAACCCGGCCAAGTCACCGCAGGACACGATCGCGGACCTGATGGCGAGCCTCGGCGAAGCCGCCCGCGCCTATGCCGCGGCTCACGATTGGGACACGGCCTTCGGTCATCACAGCCGCGGCCTCTCGGCCCAGAGGATGTGGGCCGCCGACCAGGGATTGCCTGGGCTCGTCGCCTCCTTCGGGCCCGCGCTCGTCGACAAGGCCGTTGCCGATGCGGTCCTCAAGGCGCTGAAGCTCAGCTTCCCTGAGGGATTGCGGCGCAACGTTCTCGGCATCGATGCGCGGCAGACGCCGGATCTAGACGCAGAGCGCATCCAGTCCTTCCTGCGCGACATCCGCCCGGTCGGCGACGTCCTGCTGCGGCATACGGTGGGATTGCTCGATTCCCTCGGTGGGGCCGGCGGTCTCGAGGACGAAGTCCGGCTGGCGAATTTAAAGCTCTTCAAGATCAAGATCGGCGGCGACGTCGATGCGGATATCGCCCGCCTTCGGACGATCCACGATCTCCTCTCGCATCATGTGGCCGATTATCGCGCGACCCTCGACGCCAACGAGCAATACGACCCCGAGCGCCTCGGCATTCTGCTTCAGGAGATGCACGGCGGTGGCCTGCGCCGCTTCCGCGAACATCTCCTCTATATCGAGCAGCCTTTCGACCGGGCCGGAACCTTCGCGGCCCATCTGGGCGATCTCGCCGACGAGATCCCGTTCATCATCGACGAGGCGGATGGCGATTACGATGCCTTCCCGCGCGCGGTCGCGCTCGGCTATCGCGGCGTCTCCTCGAAGGCCTGCAAGGGGTTCTACAAGTCCGTCCTGAACGCCGTGCGCGCTTCCGCCCTGAACGAGGCGCGGCAGGGCCGGTTCTTCGTCTCGGCGGAGGATCTCACATGCCAGGCGGGGCTCGGGATCCAGCAGGACACGGCGCTCGTCGCCGCGCTCGGCCTGACCCACGCCGAGCGCAACGGCCATCACTATGTCGAGGGCTTCGGCCCCGCCTCGGACGCGGAGGCTGCGCGCTTTGCGGCGGCCCACCCCGCTCTCTACCGGAAGCGTGGCGACCATGTCGGCCTTGCTTTCGAGCGCGGTTCGTTGCCGACAGAGTCCCTCTTGTCCGCTCCCGGTTTCGCCAGCGGCGCCGAGCCCGACTGGAGCGGTCTCGTCCCACTCGCACAGCATCATGTTTGATAGGAGACACTCGTTATGACTCAGCGCAGATTGGGCATCGTCATGCATGGCGTGACAGGCCGCATGGGCATGAACCAGCACCTCATCCGCTCCGTGGCGGCGATCCGCGCCCAAGGCGGCGTGACGCTGTCGGACGGCTCGAAGGTTCAGCTCGATCCGATCCTGGTCGGCCGCAATGCGGAGAAGATCCAGGAACTCGCCAAGGCGCATGGCATCGACCGCTGGACGACCGATCTCGATGCCGCCATCGCGGATCCGAAGGATGAGATCTTCTTCGACGCGGCGACCACGCAGATGCGACCGACCCTGCTGGAGCAGGCGATCAATGCCGGCAAGCACATCTATTGCGAGAAGCCGATCTCCACGAACCTGCCGGAGGCCCTGAAGATCGTCCGTCTCGCGCGCGAGAAGGGCGTGAAGAACGGCACCGTGCAGGACAAGCTGTTCCTGCCGGGCCTGCAGAAGCTGAAGATGCTGCGCGATTCCGGCTTCTTCGGCCGCATGCTCTCCGTGCGCGGCGAGTTCGGCTACTGGGTGTTCGAGGGCGATTGGGGCCAGCCGGCGCAGCGCCCGTCCTGGAACTACCGCTCCGAGGACGGCGGCGGCATGATCCTCGACATGGTCTGCCACTGGCGCTACGTGCTCGACAACCTCTTCGGCGAGGTGCGGTCGGTCTCCTGCATCGGCTCGACGCACATCCCCGAGCGCGTCGACGAGAAGGGCAAGACCTATCAGGCCACCGCCGACGATTCCGCCTATGCGACCTTCATGCTCGACGGCGGCGTGATCGCCCACATCAACATGTCCTGGTGCACCCGCGTCTACAGGGACGATCTCGTCACCTTCCACGTGGATGGAACGCATGGTTCGGCCGTCGCCGGCCTCACCGATTGCGTGATCCAGCCGCGCCAGGCCACGCCGCGCCCGGTCTGGAACCCGGATCAGAAGCAGACCATCGACTTCTACGACACCTGGCAGCCAGTGCCGGACAACACGGTCTACGACAATGGCTTCAAGACCCAGTGGGAGATGTTCGTCCGCCACGTGATCGAGGATGCGCCGTACAAGTACACCCTGGTGGAAGGCGCCAAGGGCGTGCAGCTCGTGGAGTGCGCCCTGGAGAGCTGGCGCGAGCGCCGCTGGGTCGACGTGCCGCCGCTGAACGTCGGCGCCGCGAAGGAGAAGCAGCATGAACCGGCCTGAAACCGTCAGCGCCCTGTCGATCCGTCTGCCGCAGGCGGATCGCAGCCTGGAGACCTATAGGCTCTCGGCGCCGAAGTCCTTCCCGGACAAGGTCGGCGGGCCGATGAACCGCATCGCCTTCTCGGCCGCCCACGTGGTGGCGGATCCGCTCGCCGATGCGGATCCCTGGCTGCAGGCCGCCATCGACTGGGACAGGACTATCGCGTATCGCGAGCGCCTGTGGGATCTCGGTCTCGGCGTGGCCGAGGCGATGGACACCGCGCAGCGCGGCATGGGCCTCGACTGGCCGACCTCGCTTGAGCTGATCCGCCGCTCCGTCGGCGCCGCCAAGGCGCGGGGCGATGCTCTCGTGTTCTCCGGTGCCGGCACGGATCATCTCGCGCCCGAGGCGGCGCGCAGCATCGATGACGTAATCCGCGCCTATGAGGAGCAGGTCGCCGCCATCGAGGCGGTCGGCGGGCGCATCATCCTGATGGCTTCCCGCGCCCTCGCCCGCGTCGCCAAATCGGCCGACGACTACGTGACGGTCTACAACCGCATCCTCGGCCAGGTGAAGGCGCCGGTGATCATCCACTGGCTCGGCGACATGTTCGATCCGGCGCTCGCCGGCTATTGGGGCACGGGCGATCTCGACGCCGCCATGGACACGGCCGTGGCGATCATCAACGACAACGCGTCCAAGGTCGACGGCGTCAAGATCTCTCTCCTCGACAAGGACAAGGAGATTGCCATGCGCCGCCGCCTCGACAGGCGCGTGCGGATGTATACGGGTGACGACTTCAACTATGCCGAGCTGATCGCCGGCGACGGGCAGGGCTATTCGCATGCGCTGCTCGGCATCTTCGATGCCATCGCGCCGGCGGCCTCGTCGGCCCTCGTGAGCCTCGCGGCCGGCAACCTCGACGCGTTCCACGAGGCGCTCGCGCCGACAGTTCCGCTGTCGCGGCACATCTTCCGTGCGCCGACGCGGTTCTACAAGACCGGCGTGGTGTTCATGGCCTATCTCAATGGCCATCAGGATCACTTCACCATGGTCGGCGGACAGGAGAGCGCCCGCTCGATCCTGCATCTCGCCGAGCTCTTCCGGCTGGCCGACAAGGCCGGCCTCCTGCGGGATCCGGACCTTGCGGTGGAGCGCATGCGCTTCGTCCTCGCCACGCATGGGGTGGAGGCTTGAACCATGCGTGACTTCTCCGGCGATCACCGCGCCCTGTCGATCAACACGGCGACGGTGAGAAAGCAGGGCGATTTCGTCGCCATCACGGAGGCCTGCGCCAGAGCCGAGATCAGGGCGATCTCGCCCTGGCGCGACCAGGTCGCGGCGATCGGCCTCAACCGGGCCGTGGCGGCCGTTAGGGATGCGGGGCTCGAACTCTCCGGCTATTGCCGCGGCGGCATGTTCCCGGCCGATGCGGCGCGGCTCCAGGAGGCGACCGACGACAACCGCCGCGCCGTGGACGAGGCGGTTGCGCTCGGCGCTCCCTGCCTCGTGCTCGTGGTGGGCGGCCTGCCGCAATATTCGCGGCCCGGCTCCAAGGCCTCGAAGGACATCGACGCGGCGCGCGCCATGGTCGAGGACGGCATCGCGACGCTGCTCGACTATTCCCGGCAGGCGGGTCTCCCGCTCGCCATCGAGCCGCTGCATCCCATGTATACGGCTGATCGCGCCTGCGTGAACACCATGCGCCAGGCGCTGGACATCTGCGACCGGGTCGATCCGGAGCGGACCGGAATGCTCGGCCTTGCGGTCGACGTCTATCACGTGTGGTGGGATCCGGACCTGAAGGAGCAGATCCGCCGCACGGGGCAGGACCGGCTTCTGGCCTATCACGTCTGCGACTGGCTCGTTCCCACCACGGACCTGCTCCTCGATCGCGGCATGATGGGCGACGGCGTCATCGACCTGCGCGGCATCCGCGAGGACGTCGAAGCGGTCGGCTATGCCGGTTACTCGGAAGTCGAGATCTTCTCGGAAAACAACTGGTGGAAACGTCCGATGGACGAGGTGCTCGCCACCTGCATCGAGCGGCACCGCACGGTCGTCTGAACAGGCGTCCGTTCGATCTTTGACATCGTGTCCTTAGAAATACTGGCCCCCGCCCATGGGCGGGGGCCACAATCCCTCACGCGGCAATGGCCTGCGTCAGGTCGAGCAGCTTGGAGACCCGGACCATCTGGCCCGTCTTCGCGCTCTGAAGCGCGGCGATCCCGCACAGCACCGACATGGCGCCCGCGCGGGAGCCGGCGCGCTGGTTCAGCGGGTCGGGGGTTCCCGGCTTGAACAGCATGTCCTGCAGCTTCGGATCTCCGCCGAAATGCCCGCCCGGCTCGTGCGGGACCTGGATGGTCTCGGCGCCGCCGAAATTCCGCACGAGCAGGATCTCGTCGTGTTCCGGCGTTTCCCAGGGCTGGCGCTCGTGTTGCCGCATCTGGATGCGGCCCTTGGTGCCGTCGAAGGCGATGAAATGGCCCTCGATCGGCATGTAGGTGTTCACCGAATAGGTGACCTGCACGCCTTTCCGGTAGCGGATCGTCGCCGACATGGTGTCCGGGATGTCGATTTCCTCGCGGAACACGCAGGCGTCGCGGACATAGCCATCCTCGCGGGAGGGATCCTCATAGAGGGCTTCGAGCCAGGGATCCTTGCCGATGTCCATGTAGTAGTCGCAGTAGCTGGCATGCTCGCAGGTCCTGCAGCGCTCGCCGCGGAACGGGCCGGCCTTGCCGTACTTGCGCAGGCTGGCGAAGGCGAAGACCTCTTCCGGGTCGTCGTCCAGGTACCAGTTCATCAGGTCGAAATGGTGGGTGCTCTTGTGAACGAACAGGCTGCCGGAATTCGCTTCCACCGCATGCCAGCGGCGGAAATAGTCGGCCCCATGCGTGTTGTCGAGGAACCAGTGGAAGTCGATGGAGGTGACGTCCCCGATCACGCCGGAGTTCAGTAGTTCCTTGATCTTTCGGACGGTCGGAGCGTAGCGGTAGTTGAAGGTCACGTCGACGCGGCGTCCGGTGCGCGTCTCGGCGTCGAGGATGCGCCGCACCTTCTCGGCCGTGGTGGTCATCGGCTTCTCGGTGATGACGTCCACCCCGGCCTCGAGCGCCCGCACGATCATGTCGTCGTGATTCGAATCCCGGGTGCAGACGATGACCTGGTCCGGCTTGACCGCCGCGATCATCTCCTGGGCGTCGGTGTAGATGGGGGCGTCGATCCCCATGAAGCCCCGGGCGCGCTCGGCCCGAAGCCGGTTCGTGTCGCAGAGGGCGACGATGTCCACGTGGTCGCTGTAGCCCTTGACCACGTTGATCCCCCACATGCTCGTGCCGCGATGGCCCGTTCCGATGAGGGCGATGCGTTTTTTGCTTGAGCGATCCATTCTCTCGGGTTCTCCTGCTGCTCCGCTCGCTGAGATTGCTTGAGCGTTTGATTTGTCAGACAAATATGGCTTTAAGACGGTGACAACCCGCCAGCGACCTGCCTTTTCATGCGGTTATTACCTGTAGGAAGCTTAGATCGCCAAATTACATCATACAACTGGTTGACATACAACCGTTCTAAAATTTAGCTTCATGCCGGGTGGCGGCACAGAAAAGTGCCTCCATAACCTTGAGGCGAAGGGACCGTAACCTCGGCGGGACGGATGCCAAACAAAAAGAATGTCGCCGAGAGAGGCAATAAATCAGGGCGCTCGCTTGAGCGGCGCCCAAGAGGGAGACGCCACATGACTCACGAGCTTAATCGCAGGACCTTGCTGAAGGCGGCCCTCGGGACCGCCGGTCTCGGCGCGCTGGGAAGCCTGCCGGCTTTCGCCCAGGATGCCCGCATTCGCCTGTACTGGTGGGGATCCAAGGAACGCGCCGACCGCACGTTGAAGGCAGTGTCGCTGTATCAGGAGCGGAATGCCGGCGTGAAGATCGACGGCGAGACCCTGGCCTGGGGCGATTACTGGCCGAGGCTCGCAACTCAGGCGGCAGGCCGCAACGCCCCGGACCTGATCCAGATGGACTACCGTTATGTGGCCGAATACGCCCGTCGCGGCGCGCTGCTGCCGCTCGACGAGTTCCTGGGCAAGTCGCTCGATATCGGCGATTTCGACAAGGCCTCCCTCGACAGCTGCAAGGTCGACGGCAAGCTCTACGGCATCAATCTCGGCAACAACTCGAATGCCCTGATCTACAACAAGGCGGCGTTCCAGAAGGCCGGCGTGCCCGAGCCGGTCGACGTGACGTGGGACAAGTTCTTCGAGCTCGCCGGCGCAGTCACGAAGGCGCATAACGGCGAGTATTACGGCACCTCCGACGGCAGCGCGGAAGAATCGTGCTTCGAGAACTGGCTGCGCCAGCGCGGCAAGGCGCTGTTCACCGAGGACGGCAAGCTCGGCCTGACCGAGCAGGACGCCGCCGACTGGTTCGCCATGTGGGCGAAGGCCCGCGAGGCGAAGGCGTGCCCGCCGGCGGATCTCCAGGCGCTCGACAAGAACAACATCGAGACGAACCTGCTCACGCAGGGCCGCGCCGCCTGCGCGTTCAACCACTCGAACCAGTATGTCGGCTACCAGGTCCTCAACAAGAACCCTCTCGGCATCACCATGTACCCGCAGGGCGCGGGCCCGAGCCCGGGCCATTACCTCAAGCCTTCGATGATGTGGAGCATCTATGCCCGCAGCAAGGTGGCGGAGCCTGTGGTGAAGTTCGCCAACTTCACGGTGAAGGATGTGGACGGTGCGAAGCTCCTCGGCGTGGAGCGCGGCGTCCCGGCCTCGCCGAAGGTCCGCGAAGCGGTCTCGGCGGACCTCGACGCCATGGGCAAGCTCGTCGTGGACTTCATCTCCCACGTCACGCCCAAGGTCGGGCCGATCCCGCCCGCTCCGCCGAAAGGCGCCGGCGAGATTCAGACGATGCTGCGCCGGGTCGCGGAACAGGTCGGCTTCGGGCGCCTGTCCACAGCCGATGGCGGCAAGCAGTATGTCAGCGAAGCGCAGGCCATCCTGAGCCGCGCCTGACCGCAGGCGCCTTCTGACTCACCAGGCCGACCCAGCCGAACCGGGTCGGCCTGTCCGTCTATCATGACATTGCCGTGAGCCATTCCGCATGACAACAACCGCTCAAATTCCATTGACGTTCAGCGAGCCGGAGAAGCGAAGCAAGCGGCGCGGGGGATTGTCCCGTGTCCTCGTCTCCTATTCCTTCCTGGCGCCCTGGCTCATCGGCTTCCTCGGGCTAACGCTCGGCCCGACGCTCGCATCCCTTTATCTGTCCTTCACAAATTTCGACCTGCTGCAGGACCCGCAGTTCATCGGAACGGCCAATTACGAGCGCATCATCGCCAATGACGTGAAGTTCTGGCATTCCATGCGGGTGACGTTCGCCTACGTCATCATGGCCGTCCCGCTGAAGCTCGCCTTCGCGCTGGGCCTCGCCATGGTGCTCAACCGCGGCATCGCAGGCCTGCCTCTCTATCGCGCGCTCTTCTATCTGCCCTCGCTGCTCGGCGCGAGCGTCGCCATCGCGGTGCTGTGGCGCCAGCTCTTCGCAAAGGACGGTCTCGTCAACGTGGCGCTCGCCGTCTTCGGCATCGACGGGCCGAGCTGGATCTCCGACCCGAACTATTCCCTCTATACGCTGGTGCTGCTCAGCGTCTGGCAGTTCGGCTCGCCGATGATCATCTTCCTCGCCGGCCTGCGGCAGATTCCGCCGGACGTGTACGAGGCGGCCAGCATCGACGGCGCCAGCAAGGTGCAGCAGTTCTTCAAGATCACCCTGCCGCTTCTCACGCCCGTCGTGTTCTTCAACGGCATCGTGCAGACGATCGACGCGTTCAAGGCGTTCACGCCGGCCTTCATCATCAGCGAGGGCAGCGGCGGCCCGATCGACTCGACGCTTTTCTATACTCTCTACCTCTACCAGGAAGGCTTCGCGTATTTCCGCATGGGTTATGCGTCGGCACTGGCGTGGATCCTCCTGATCATCATCGCCTGCTTCACCGCTTTCTCGTTCCTCACCTCTCGTTACTGGGTCCACTACAATGACTGATGCCTCAGCAACCGTGACGCAGAACGTCGGAGGAGCCCGGTCGCTCCTGTACCACGTGACCCTGTGCGTCGTGTCGCTGCTCATGCTCTATCCGCTCCTGTGGATGCTCTCGAGCAGCTTCAAGCCCGACGACGAGATCTTCGGCAATGCCTCGCTCTGGCCGGAAACCTTCACCATCGACGCCTATATCCGTGGATGGTCCGGACTGACGGTGAGTTTCGGAACCTTCTTCTGGAACTCGCTGGTGATCTCGGTCCTCAGCGTGATCGGCAACGTGATTTCCTGCTCGCTGGCCGCCTATGCCTTCGCGCGGCTGAGGTTCCCGCTGAAGAACTTCTGGTTCGCGCTCATGCTCGGCACGCTCATGCTGCCGTACCACGTGACCCTCATCCCGCAATACGTGCTGTTCCTGAACCTCGACTGGGTGAACACCTTCCTGCCGCTGGTGGTGCCCAAGTTCCTGGCCGCGGACGCGTTCTTCATCTTCCTGCTCTACCAGTTCTTCCGGGGCATTCCGCGCGAGCTCGACGAGGCGGCGATCATCGACGGGGCGGGGCCCTGGCGCATCTTCTGGAGCGTCATGCTGCCGCTGTCGGTGCCGGCGCTCGCGACCGCTGCGATCTTCACCTTCATCTGGACCTGGGACGACTTCTTCGGCCCGCTCATCTACCTGAACGATGCGAGCCAGTACACGGTCCAGCTCGGCCTGCGCACCTTCGTTGACTCGACGGGCAAGTCCGACTGGAGCGCCCTGTTCGCCATGTCGGTGGTCGCGCTGATCCCGGTCCTCCTGTTCTTCGTGGTGTTCCAGCGCCTTCTCATCGAAGGCATCGCGACCACCGGTCTTAAGGGGTGAGGATCAGGCCCATGTCAGCACCCGAAATTCGGTTTTCCGTCATCGGCATCAACCATAACCACATCTTCGGCCAGGTGGATGCCCTGCTCGGCGCAGGCGCCGCGTTCGTGTCCTTCTTCGCCGAGGAGGACGATCTCGCGGCTTCCTTCGCGGAGCGCTATCCGCAGACGGACCGCGTTCACGACGCCCGCCGGATCCTGGAGGACGACAGCATCGCGGTCGTCCTCAGTGCCGCGATCCCCAAGGACCGCGCGCGGATCGGCATCGAGGTCATGCGCCACGGCAAGGACTACATGGTGGACAAGCCGGGCATGATCACCCTCGAGGAACTGGCGGAGGTGCGCCGGGTCCAGAAGGAGACCGGGCGCATCTACTCGATCTTCTATTCCGAGCATTTCAGCAGCCGCGTCACCGACAAGGCCGGCGAGCTCATCCGCTCGGGCGCCATCGGCAAGGTGGTGAACACCCTGGGCCTCGGCCCGCACCGGCTGAACGCGCCCATCCGCCCGTCATGGTTCTTCGAGCGGGCGGCCTATGGCGGGATCCTGACGGACATCGCGTCCCATCAATGCGAGCAGTTCCTGTTCTACACGGGCGCGACGGATGCGGAGGTCACCTACGCGATGGTGGCCAACCGCAACAATCCTCAGACGCCGGGCCTCCAGGATTTTGGCGAGATGACGCTCAGGTCCACTGACGCCACCGGGTATATCCGCGTCGACTGGTTCACTCCGGACGGCCTGCCGATCTGGGGGGACGGGCGCGTCATGGTCGTCGGCACGGACGGCACCATCGAGATGCGCAAGTACATCGACATCGCCGGCCGCGAGGGCAAGGACCATTTGTTCCTCGTGGACAGGACGGGCATGCATCATCTCGACTGCTCGGGCGAGGACCTGCCTTACGGGCGCGACTTCCTCGCCGACGTCCGGAACCGGACCGAGACGGCCATGGGCCAGGAGCATTGCTTCAAGGCCATGGAACTGGCCCTCAAGGCCCAGGCGCTGGCGGAAGAAGTCTCGGCCGGGCAGGGAACCCGGTAATGCTCGCATTCTGCCTGCTCAAGGACATGCGCTGCGAGATCGGCGAGAGCCCCGTGTGGGAGGATCGCCGCCTGAGCAAGTGAAAACCCGGGGCGCTGCGATCCGCCCCGGGTCTGCAATCATCGAAAGAGGATCAGGCCCGGGCGGCGTAGCGCAGGATGTCGGCGCCCTTGTTCGCAAGGCTCCAGTTCGTGTAGCGCGGGTGATCGGGGCCGACCTGGACGGGTTGCGGGCGCTCGGTCTCGATGGACTGGTAGAACGCCGTCAGCAGTTCCAGCGAGCGGCGCGCATCGGCCAGGGTGATGGGAAGCTCTCCGCCGGAGACGAGCGCCTCGTGATAGGGTGCGAACAATCCCTCGAAGCGCGTGGGAACGAAGGTCCATCCCTCGAACGCCCGGTCGATCTGGCTCTGCACCTCCGGGGAGGCGGGGATGATCTTCCACGGATCGTCGCCGGGCGCGTAAGGCTTCTGGCAGCTCTCGAAGGTCACGTGCTCGAAGCAGAAGCGCAGGCGGCTGATCTCGTCCTGGGAGCCCAGGGTCGCGGCCGTGGAGGCCAGGGCGCCGTTCTGCATCTCCAGGCTGCCGGTCACGCAATCCTCCACCTCGATGCTGTTCACGCGGGTGGCCGCGCGCGCGAACACGGACTTCACCGGGCCCATGATGAAGGTGAGAAGGTCGTGCAGGTGGATCGCATGGGTGACGAGCACGCCGCCGAGCTCGGTTTCCCAGCGCCCGCGCCAGGGATTGTCGTAGTACTTCGCGGTCCGCTTCCAGAACACCTCGACGGAGGCGAGATAGGGCTTTCCGGCAATGCCCTGGTCGATGATGTGCTTGGCCTTCATGATGCCGTTGCCATAGCGATACTGGAAGATCGGCAGGACGCGGCCCTTGGACTGCTTCTCCACCTGGATCACCTTGTCCACGTCCGCCACGGAGCCCACGAGCGGCTTCTCGCAGACCACGTTCTTGCCGGCCGCGAGCGCCGCCAGGATCTGTTCGAGGTGGACCGCCGGAGGCGTGCAGACATCGACGATGTCGACATCGTCCATGCTCAGGATCTCGGCAAAGTCCTTGGTCCGGCGCTCGATGCCGAACTCGTCGCCGATGCTCGTCAGGCGCTCGTCGTCGAGATCGCAGATGGCGATCACGCGGAACTTGTCCGGGTGAGCCGCATAGGAAACGATGTGGGTGCGGCCGATTCCGCAGCCGACGACCGCAACATTCTTGATCATGAGCGCTCTTCTCCCTTCGCTCCGAGCCTTTCAGACTTTTTGGAGCTTGACGATGCAAACCGGTTCCTGGGCGTGGCGGCAGCCGGATCCTCGAACGGACCGCGTGACTCATTGTGGCTGAACTTCAGGAACCCTAATCTTCGCGATGCAACGGCACTCCGGCTTGCATGTCAAGATTTGTCGTGCAACATGATATGTGCTTATCTTGATCAAGCCGCAGAAACACATACGATAGCATCGCCGTATCAAGGTCTGGCAGGGCACCCTGAGAGTGCCGCCGGTGCACAAGTTTTGGAGGAAGCCCGTGGCCTCAGTCGAGATCCGTAACATCCGCAAGAATTTCGGAACGGTTCCGGTCATTCATGGCGTATCGATCGACATCCAGGACGGGGAGTTCGTGATCCTCGTCGGGCCGTCGGGTTGCGGCAAGTCGACCTTGCTGCGCATGATCGCCGGCCTGGAAAACATCTCCGGCGGCGAGCTCCGCATCGGCCCCAAGGTGGTCAACGACGTTCCGCCCAAAGAGCGCGACATCGCCATGGTGTTCCAGAACTATGCGCTCTACCCGCACATGACGGTGGCCGACAACATGGCCTTCTCGCTCAAGCTCAAGAAGGCGCCCAAGACCGAGATCAAGGCCAGGGTCGACCGGGCCGCCGAGATCCTCGGCCTGGGCAAGCTCCTCGACCGCTACCCGCGCCAGCTCT
>JAEWKH010000129.1 GCA_023386155.1 Pseudomonadota bacterium | reverse complement strand
GCGCGCCAAGCCACCGTGCAACAGCGCATCGACACCGCCACCCTCCTCGCGTGGTCTGAGTTCGATCCCCTCGATCAGCACGCGGATCCACTTCGCCGAAAAATGCTCTAGCCGCCCTTCACGGCACCGGCCGTGAGACCGGCTACGATCTGCCGCTGCGCGACGACGGTCAGGATGAGGACTGGCAAGGTCACGATCAGGGCCGCTGCGGCCAGGGGGCCCCAACTCAACTGTTCGAAGGAGAGCATGTTGTAGACCGCAACCGGCAATGTTCGGGTTTCCCGGCCGGCCAGCACAACGCCGAAGACGAAATTGTTCCAGGAGAAGATCACCGCAAGGATGAAAGCCACCGTGATGCCCGGTTTCGCGATGGGCAGCGCAATGTGGCGGAAAACATGCCAACGATTGGCCCCGTCGATGACGGCTGCTTCCTCGAGCTCGAGCGGCGTCGTCTCGAAGTAGCCGATCATGATCCAGATGACGATCGGAACCGTGATCACGAGGTGGGCGATGATCTGCGGCACGAGTGTGCCCATGAGGCCCAGCCATTGGAAGAGCAGGAAGAGCGGGATCAGGTAAGACAGACCCGGGGTCATGCGGGCAATGAGCACCACCACGGCAGCCTTGGTCGCTTTCATGCGGGCTATGCCATAACCGGCAGGCACGCCGATCAGCAGGGCGAGACCGGTTGCTGCACCCGTCACGATCACGCTGTTGAGGAAGAAAAGGCCGAAACGGTTCGTTTCAAAGACACCCGTATAGTTCTTCCATGCGAATCTCTCGGGGATCAGGATCGGCGGGTAGGCGGCGTTATCGACCTCGTACTTGAGCGAGAGCGAGATCATCCAGAGAAAGAACAGAACGGCGGGCGAAACCAGCACGAGGCCGACGAACAGCAGTCCGGCGGTGTCGGCGACCTTGCGGAGGTTCATGCGCCCCCCTGAATGTCCGTCCACTTCGTGCGCTGGCGAAGGTGGAGCATGAGAAGTGAGAGTGCGATGACGATCGCGAAGAACACGACTGCAATGGCCGAGCCATATCCCACGTCATAATACGCGAAGGCGACACTGTAGAGGTAGAGGTTGATCGTCTCCGACGCGGTGCCGGGCCCGCCCTGTGTGATGGCATAGATGATGTCGAAGCTTTTCAGCGCATCGATGGTTCTGATGATCACGGCCACCATGAGAAACGGAGCGATCATCGGTAGCGTGATGTAACGGAAACGCTGCAGGACGCTAGCCCCATCGATGGCAGCGCTTTCATAAGGCTCCGTCGGAATGGCCGCGAGACCGCCCAGGACAATCAGCATGACGAGGGGCGTCCATTGCCAAGTCTCGACCAGAACCAGCGATGGGATGACCGTCGAGGGGTTGAAGACCCAGGCCTGTGGGCCGATCCCAACCAGGGAAAGGAGGTAGTTCAGGACGCCCAGCTGCGGATGGAACATCATTGTCCACACCAACGCGATAGCAACGGGTGTCGCCATCATCGGCATGACGAAGACGCCGCGCAGGATGCCCCGAAACGGCATGCGCGAGTTGAAGATCAATGCCGCCAGGGTTCCGAAGATCAGCGGAAGGATCACGGCCAGAACCGTATAGACGAGCGTGTGGCCGACAGAGGTCAGGAACCGTTCGTCCGACACGAGGCGCGTGTAGTTGGACAAGCCGGTGAAGCTCCGGGCTCCGCCGACCGTCCACTCATGCAGGCTCATCCATACGGTGAAGACCCACGGGAACACGATCACCGATCCCACAACCGCTACGGCGGGAACGACGAAGGGCCAGTAGGAGCTTCTGGGGCGAGCGCCCGTGGCGGGCGCTGCCTCCGTCAGCGGGGAGGCCTGGCGCTCAGCGATGGTGGCCATGAACATGCTCCACCACGCCGATCTTCTCCCGTGCCGTTCGCATCAAGTCTTCTCGCTGCGCTCGAGGATAGGCCTGAACTGCTCCGTCGCCTTTTTCATCTCGGTTGCAGGGTCCCCTCCTCCCAGAAGGTTCGTCAGACCGATGCCGATAATGTCGCGGAACTCAGTAACCGGTTGGATGACAGGAAGGCCGAGCTTGCTGATCTTGCCCGACTCCACCACCGCATCGATCCAGGCCGGTGGCATCTTCACGCCCTTGCGGGTCTCTGGGTCGTTGAGAATCGACTGGCGGAACGGAACGCCACCGCCGGCCTGCAGCAGGCGCGCACCCATCAGCTTCGAGACGGCCCACTGGCAATAGAGATACGCCGCCTCCTTGTTCTTGCTGGCGGCGGTGACGCCGATTCCGTCGCCGAACGTCGCCGAGGCCTGCGCCTTCGGTCCGCGTGGCATGACGCCATAGCCGACCTTGCCGACAACCCTCGATTTCTCGGGGTCTTCGAGAGGAGGCGCGAAGCCGACGCCGTCGAGCCACATGCCGATCTTGCCTTGCAGGAACGCCGATTGGCACTCCGACCAGTTGAACCCGGCGACGCCCTGCGGCGCAGCCTTGGTGAGGAGGCGCTGATAGAGCTTCGCCGCCTCTATCGCCTCAGGTGAATCCGTCATCAACTTGCCGTTGGCATCGACGGGATCGACGCCGTGGCCGAGCAGGAAACTCGTCCAGACCGGAACATTGGCATTCTTCAGGCCGCGGGCGACGAAGCCGTAGATCCCTTCCTTCGGGTCGGTCAGCGCTTCGGCCACCGTCACCATCTCGTCGAAGGTCTGCGGATAGGCGAGCCCCTTCTTCGCGAATAGGTCCTTGTTCCAATACACCATCCAGTAATCGACCGAGAACGGCAGCGACAGCATCTGGCCCTGCGGGTTCTTCGCGTATAGCAATCCGGCCTGGGAGAAATCGCTTTCGGTGAGGCTCGCCTCCGTCAGTTCCGGGTTCTTCATGAACGCGCTGAGATCGGCCAGCCAGTTGGCCTTCTCGAATTGGCGCTTCTGAACGTGATAGCTGATATGAACCACGTCGAAGCTCGGGCTTCCTGAGTTCAACTCGATGACGGCTTTCTGCCGCTGCTGCTGCTCCGGCGTCTGTTCCGATGCAACCTCGATGCCCGTCAGGTCGGTGAATTCCTTCTCGTATTTCTGCAGAACATCGCCGCGCGGACTCTTGACGAGATTCACCCCGATCTTCGTTCCCGCGTATTTCTTCCAGTTCACATCCGCAAAGGCTGGGGTCACCCCGCTCAGTCCATATGCGGTGGCGGCTGCTGTGCCTGCAAGAAATGTACGACGCGTGACCGATCCGACTGTTGCAGTCATTGTTCATTTCCTCCCTGATGTAATGTAACGGCCCATTCGGACTCTTTTCAGTGCTTGCAAGGGATTAAGCACCATGTAACATGTTAGTGTCAACACATCACGTGCTCGGCCGGAAGCCGAAGCTGCCATTGGAGGCCATCTTGTCGCTCAGCTTTGGCATAAGCCCCGCCCTCGTGACTCCCTTCTCGGATGGAAGAGTGGATACTCGCCGCTTGGCCGCACATGCCAAGGATTGTTTGTCTCGCGGCTGCAGGACGGCAACTCTCTTTGGGACGACCGGCGAAGGCCCCTCCGTCGGCGCGGGGGAACGAGACCGCGTCGCGAACGAAATCCTTGACCTCGGTATTCCGGCGGGAAATCTGGTGGAAGGCGTGATCGCCTGCTCCCAGGAAGAAGCCGCCTACAGCACGAGCCAAGCCCTGCGCCGCGGTGCCCATGCCGTTCTCATGGCCCCGCCCTTCTACTTCCGCCCTGCCCCGGACGATGCGGTATTCGAATGGTATTCTGCCGTGTTCGAGGCTGTCGGCAGCAATCTTCGGGATATCATTCTCTATCACATCCCGGGCATGACGGGCGTACCCGTGTCCCACGCAGTCATATCGCGCCTGATGGAGCGCTTTCCCGGCGCCCTCAGAGGCGTCAAGGACAGCGCGTGCAACGCCGACGCGACGTTGGCCCTGATCCAGGCCTTCCCCGATCTCGACATCCTTGTCGGCGATGAGACCTATCTCGGTCGTGCCTGCGCGGCCGGTGCTGCCGGCTCCATCTGCGGAGTTGCCAACATCCTTCCGGAAGCGGTGATTGCCTTGGCAGAGGGCGGCCGGAACGATCCCCGCATCGTCGCCTTGGTGGAAGAGATCGTGCGCCATCCCATCATTCCCATGGTGAAGGCGCTTGTAGCCCACATACGCCGGGATCCGGTTTGGGCCGTGCCCCGGCCTCCGCTTCCGGCGCTGAACGAACAGAGCACGGCGCGAGCCGTTTCGTTGCTCGAGCCATTCGGGATCGTATCCAAGGCCGTCGCATGAGCATGGCCCGCCACGGGCCCCGCTCGGAGCTCAAGCTGCGTGAGCGGGCCTATGACGTCTTCACCGAACAGTTGTTGCGCAGCGAGATCAAGCCTGGGCAGTTCGTGACCCAGCGGGAATTGGTGGCGCTTACGGGGCAATCCCTCGGCGCCATCCGCGAACTGATTCCACGGCTCGAAGCGGAAGGGTTGATCGTGACCGTCCCGCAGCGCGGCCTTCAGATCCTCCCTCTCGACATCATGCTGATCCGCAACGCATTCCAGTTTCGGCTGATCCTCGAACGTGAGGCGATCGCATCTTTCAGCCAGAACGCCAGCGATGCCGCAATCGAACGGATCGAGACCGCGCATCGGTCGATCGTCACGGCCGCGCAAAGCGGTCTGACCGAGAAGCTCGTTGCCGAGGCTCAGCAGGTGGACAGGGAATTCCACGAGACGGTCATCGACGAGCTCAACAACGATATCATCTCGAAGGCCTATCGGGTGAACTGGATCAAGGTCCGTCTCATTCGGCAGAGCGAGACGAGCCTCGACCGGGATCTCGTGATCCCGGTGATGCACGAGCATCTCTCGATCATCGCTGCCATGAAGCGTCGCGACGCCTCGGCTGCCGTAGAGGCCGCCATCGCTCACATCATGAACGCCCGGGCACGGGCACTCAGGCTCGAATAGGCCATGAACCGAAAGCCGGTGATCTGCCTCGGATGCGCGTTCTGGGATACGATCTTCAAGATCGATCGCATTCCGAGTCATGGAACCAAGATCCTGCCTGAGAAAGCCGTTCAGGCGGCCTCCGGAATGGCGACGGCCGCCGCGGTTACCATCGCCCGCCTTGGCGGCAACGTCGAGATCTGGGCTCGCATCGGTGACGATCCGACCGGCGACAGCTTTCTGCAGGACCTGTCCCGTGAGGCCGTGCGTACCGACCGCATCCGCAGGGTCCAGGGTGCCCGTACGGCCTTTTCGACCATTCTCGTCGACAATGCCGGTGAACGACTCGTGGTGCCGTATACGGACCCCGCACTCGACCCCGATCCAGGCTGGCTCCCGTTGCACGAGGTTTCAAACGCTGCCGCCGTGCTCGTCGACATGCGGTGGATCGAAGGCGCGAAGGCCGTTCTTTCGGAAGCCCGCCGTCACCGCGTTCCGACCATCCTTGACGCAGACGTCTCGCCACCCGAAGCGCTCCGTGACATGATCGCACTTGCGGACCACGTCCTGTTTTCCGAGCCTGCCCTGCTCTCCCTCGCGACCGGTGCCTCGCCGAGGGACGCTCTGATGACGATTGCAGGAAGCCTCGAGGCTGACATCGTCGGAGTGACCCTCGGAGCGGCAGGCGCGTTGATATGGCAGCGCAAGCCCGCGGGGGGCGTCGTATACGAATATCCTGGAATACCCATTCACGCCGTGGATACCTTGAACGCCGGGGACGTCTGGCACGGCACCTATGCCTTTGGGCTTGTCAACGATTGGGATCTCTCGCAGACCGTTCAAATGGCCAATGTCGCGGCCGCCATGAAGTGCGAGCATTTTGGAGGGCGCCTCGGCTCGCCCCGTCTCCCGGAGCTTCTCGAGCGGAGCCGCGCGCTCGATCCCGCTGTTGAGAGCTAGAGCTGATTTCACTTGCGTGGAATCAGATCTCTTCCTTTTTGAGCCGCATTTTCTGTCGGCGAACCGGATCCACTTCGCCGAAAAATGCTCCAGCAGTTCGCGTCAGCCAGGGCCGATAGGCGTCGTGCCGGTGTTTCTGCGCTCAAGCTCGACGAGCAGCCCGCTGTGATCGAGATCGCCCGCATTTGCAAGGAGGCCTCGAAACAGGTCGGCGGTCAGCGCGGTGTATGGCAACGCGCTCAGGTCGATCCGCTCCGCGGCGTCCAATGCGTTGTCGAGATCCTTGAGGTGCGTGACCGAGCGGCCCTTCGTGGCGAAATCGCGCTCCACCATGCGTTGGCCATGCAGTTCGAGGATGCGGCTCTCGGCGAAGCCGCCACGGAGAGCTTCCCTGACCTTGGCCGGGTCGGCACCACCGCGCTGTGCCAGCAGAAGCGCCTCGGCAACGGCACCGATGGTCACGCCGACGATGATCTGATTGGCGAGTTTCGCCAGTTGCCCTGCCCCGTGCGTTCCCACGTGAACGGGCCTGCCCATGATTCTCAGGATCGGCTCGATCCTGGCGAAAATCCCGGCGTCTCCACCGGCCATGATCGCCAGGGTCCCCTGCTCCGCTCCGGTCGTTCCGCCCGATACCGGCGCATCGATGTGGTGGACGCCGCGCTCCTGAAGATGCCTCGCGTGCTCCTGTGCTTCGGCAGGCTTGATGGAACTCATATCGACCAGAATGGCGCCTGGCTTCAGGGCTTCCGCCACACCTTGCGTGAAGAGCACGTCCGTGACGATGGTGCCGTTCTCAAGCATGAGAATGACGATGTCGGCGCTCCTCACCGCATCGGTCGCACTATCCACGACGCGAGCGCCAAATTCAGCAAGCGCCTCGGCCTTCCCGCGCGAGCGGTTCCACACTGTCAGCGGGTAGCCGGCATCGAGCAGGCGCTTCGCCTGCCGCGATCCCATGAGACCGATGCCGAGGAAGGCCACGGCGCCTGAAGTGAATGCCGTCATAGGAAGCTCCTCCAAGGTGGCCGGACCGATGTTTCGAGCCGGCCTTCGAGCACTGGGTTCAGGCGACCGCGGACGATGCCTTCGGCTTCACGAAGCGGCCGAACACGGTGCTCAGGAGCGGTGACAAGGCGAGTGCGAGCCCGATCAGCATGAGGGTCGCGACAAGCCCGTTCGCCCAGAAGATCGACAGCGATCCTCGCGACATGATCATGGATTGCCGGAAGGCATCCTCAGCCTTGTCGCCGAGCACCATCGCCAGAACGAGCGGCGCGATCGGGTAGTCCAGCTTCTTGAACAGATAACCCAGGGCGCCGAAAGCCAATGCCAGCCAGAGATCGAACGGGCGGCCCGCAACCGTGTAGGCGCCGATGAAGCACACCACGACGATCACCGGGCCGATGATGGCGAAGGGAATGCGCAGGATCGAGGCGAAGAGCGGGATGGTGGCGAGCACCATGAGTACGGCGACGATGTTGCCGAGATACATGCTGGCGATGAGCCCCCAGACGAAATCCGGCCGCTCGACGAAGAGCATCGGACCCGGATTGAGTCCCCAGATCATCAACCCGCCCATCATGACGGCCGCGGTGGCAGAACCGGGAACGCCAAGCGCCAGCATGGGCAGGATGGCGCTGCTTCCGGCGGCATGATCGGCCGTCTCCGGGGCCACGATCCCCTCAGGCTCGCCTTGGCCGAAACCCTCCTTGCGGCGGGAAAGACGCTTGGCGATGCCATAGCTCATGAAGGAGGCCGCAGTGGGCCCGCCGGGCGTGATGCCCATCCAGCATCCGATGGCGCTGCTGCGCAGCAGCGTCACCCAGTAGCGCGGCAGCGTCGCGATCGTCGCGAAGACATCGCGTATCTTGACCCGGGCCCGGATGCCGTCGAAGCGCAGTCCCTCCTCCATGGTGAGCATGAGTTCGCCGAGGCCGAACAGTCCGATCACCGCAATGAGGAAGCTGATGCCGGAGAGAAGCTCGTTGAACCCGTAGGTCAGGCGCAAGCCCCCCGATACCGTATCCATGCCGACCGCCGCGAAGGCGAAGCCAAGGCCCATGGAGACGACGGTCTTGAATGGGGAAGCGGCGCCCAGCCCGATGAAGCTGGCGAATGCCAGGAAATAGACGGCGAAGTATTCCGGCGAGCTGAACTGGAGGGCGAACTTGGCGACCCAGGTTGACAGCACGGTGATCAGGATCACGCCAACCAGAGCGCCGAACCCGGCCGACAGGAATGCCAGCGTCAGCGCCCGTGTCGCCTGTCCCTGCCGGGCCATGGGATACCCGTCGAAGGTGGTCGCGACCGATGATGGCTCGCCGGGGATGTTGAAGAGGATCGAAGTCGTCGATCCGCCGAAAAGAGCTCCCCAATACATGCTGGTGAGCAGGATGATCGCTGCAACGGGGTCCATGGTGAATGTCAGCGGCAGCAGCAGGGACACGCCATTGGGCGCGCCGAGACCCGGCAGAACGCCGACGAGAATGCCCAGCAGGACACCGACCATCATCAGCATGACGTGATAGGTTGTCAGAGCGACACCGAAGCCATGAAGGAGCGAAGCGAAATTTTCCACGACCTGTCTCCGTCAGGGTGAGGCTAATAGATGCCCAGAACGGCTTCGAGAGGCCCTTTCAGGAGAGGAACCTGGAAGGCGACTTCGAGCACGAAATAGAAGATCACTGCGCTGGCGATGCCTGAAGCGAGGGATATGACGAACCGGTATTTACCCTGCACCCACATGACGAAAGTCAGATAGAGAGCTGTCGCGACGTAAAGACCGAGGAGAAGGGCCACCACAACGAAGGCGAGCATCGGCACGAAGAACGTTGCCACGCGCTTGGCCTCTTCCTTGTGGAGGAAGACCGACTGCAAACCGTGTCGCCCGACGGTCGCCTGAATCAAGGTGCCTATGCTGGCCGCAACGACCAGAAGGCCGATATAAAACGGGAATGCACCGGGTTCCGGGCCTGCATCTCCCCAGCCGATCCCGAATTCCAGAGCGCCGACCACCGCGGCAAGTCCCAAGCCTGCCGTCAGAGTCGCTGTTCCGACCTCAGCCGCGTAACGAGAAATCATGGCGTCCGTCCCAGTTCAATGAGTGCTGCATGGAATAGGGGCTGGCGGAGCAACGCTCCGCCAGCCGTACATTCGCCGCAGTCAGCGAGCGATCCAGCCCTCCTGCTCGAAGACCTTGCGGTTCTTGGCATCGTCTGAAGCGATGAAGGTCTTCAGGTCCTCTCCGGCCAGGAAGCGGTTGGTCTGTGAGGTGCGCTCGATATATTCCTTCCACTCGGGCGTCTCGCTGACCTTCTTGAGCACATCGGCGTAGAACGCGACCGCTTCCGCAGGAACGCCAGCCGGCAGCCATACCGTGCGCGGCATCTGGAACTGGTCGATCGGAATCCCCGCTTCCTTGCAGGTTGGGATATCCGACCACCCCATGGTTGCCGTCACCTTGGCGCTGGCCTGCAGTCGCGTCGGGCTGAACACGCAGAGCGGGGTGACCGCTCCGGCCTTCCACTGTCCCGCATTCTCGTTCGGGTTGTTAGTGTTGGAGTCGATATGCCCGCCAGCGAGCTGCACGCCGGCCGCACCGCCGCCCTGGAAGGGAACGTAGATGAACTTGGCGCCCGTCGCATCCTGGATCAGGCTGGTGAGGGTCTGATCCGTATCCTTGGACTGGCTGCCGCCCATCTTGAAGGTATCGGGCTTCGCCTTGACCGCCTCGATATAGCTCTTGGCGTCCTTATAGGGAGAATCCGCCTTGACCCAGAGCAGGAACTCGTCGAGAGCCATGGCCGCCACCGGGGTCAGCTCATCGGGCTTGTAGGCCAGCTTTGCCACATAAGGCAGGAGATAGGCGTTGTTCGTGCCGAAGGTGAGCTTGTGGGGGTCGCCCGCGGCGACTTTCGTATAGATGAATCCTTCCGCACCGCTGCCACCGCCCTTGTTGGTGACAACGACGGACTGGTCCATCAGTTTGTGCTTGGCGACGATCGATTGCACGACGCGAGCAAAGTTGTCCGTGCCGCCACCGGGGCTCGACGTGACGACGAATTCGACCGGCTTCGTCGGCTTCCAATCTGCCTGCGCCACGCCTCCGAATGTCACTGCAACAGCAGTGGCAACCAACCACGAAGTTTTTTTAAGCATCGTTCTTCCTCCCTGTGATGTCCTCAACCGATGGCGTCGGTTGTCTGAGCGAAGTGTTTATGAGTTGACGGCCGACAATCTGGGCGGCTCGCCCTCGGATCGACGGGCCCGTACCTCGGCACCCATGCGAATGGCGAGCGAAAGCGCCTCGCGGCTGGCCCCGAGATTGGCGATGCCCCGACCGGCGATCTCGTAGGCGGTGCCATGAGCAGGCGTGCAAATCGGGAAATCGAAGCCACCGATCAGTGTCACGCCCCGGTCGAAGCCCATCAGCTTCATCGCGATCTGACCCTGATCGTGGTACATGGTGAGAACGGCATCGAAATCGCCGTTCTTGGCCCGCAGGAACACGGTATCCGATGGGAACGGACCTTCGACGGCGAAGCCCTGGGCCTTGGCCTGCCTGACGGCCGGCTCGATCACGTCGATTTCCTCGGTGCCAAAATTGCCGCCATCGCCCGCATGCGGATTCAGGCCGGCGACCGCGATCCGCGGCGGATTGAAGCCTGCGGCGCGCATGCATTGATCCGCCAGCGTCAACGACCGCAGGATCGCTTTTTCGGAAATGGCGGAGGCTACCTGCGACAGCGGGATATGAGATGTGACGCGGGCATTCCATGTTCTTCCCAGAACATTGAACTCGCTTGCTGCCGCCGATGTCTTGAGAACATCGCGCACGAAACGGATCTCGTCGTCGTATCCGTCATAGGCCAGTCGCATGGCCTTCTTGTTGAAGGGCGTGAAGAACACCGCATCTGCGCGGCCCGACTGAGCCAGCAGCAGGGCTCGCCGGAAATTCTCGGTGGCGAACTCGCCGCCTTCGAGCGTCGCCGTGGCGGGAACGACCTGATCGGGGCTGAGGTTCTTGAGATCGACGAAGACGGGGCAGGACGGGTTATCCGGGATCGCCTGCTCGGACGCCGCGACCTCCACGTCGACGCCGACACCCGCCACCTTGGCCCCCTGCTCCAGAATGCGGAGGTCGCCGAAGATCACCAGATTCGCACCAGAACGAAACTCATCGGAAGCGATGAGCTTGGCGGCCAGTTCGGGGCTGATGCCTGCCGGATCGCCCATGGCAAATGCGACGGTCGGCTTTGCTGACGGGATCGAGGACGATTGAGCGCTCACAGCAACCTCTTTTCGGGATGACGCAGGGACAGTAACAGCCCTAAATTTAGTACACAAGTATGCTGCATACAGAATTTTGTTTGCGGGGATTCAGGAAAAGGTTGTATAGGAGGTCAAACACCGCCAGGATTTGTGGAAGGGCGGCAAAGGTGGAGCACCATGGCATCTGAGGGAGCACCTCTGCTGATCGACGAGCTCGATTCGCGCGGCCCGATCATTCGCCCCACCCTTCACGATGCCATCGTGGCGCGTGTGCGCGACATGATCATCGAAGGGGAACTGGCTCCCGGAACCCGGCTCCACGAGGGCAATCTCGGCAAGATGCTCGGTGTTTCCAGGACGCCCCTGCGGGAAGCCCTCAAGTTTCTTGTCAGCGAGGGATTGCTCGAACTGTCACCCGGCAGAGGCGCCGTCGTGCGGCAGTTTTCCGCGAAGGACGTCCATGACAGCCTGGTCGTGATCGGCAATCTCGAAGGCCTCGCAGGACGCCTCGCCTGCGAGCACGCCACGGATGCCGAAATCCGCGAGGTCCGGCAGCTGCATGACCGCATGATGGACATGTACGAGAAGCGGGACCGCATGCCCTATTTCAAGCTGAACCAGAACATCCACTCGGCCATCCTCCGCCTCTCCAAGAACGAGCCCCTCGTCTCGGTTCACAGCGTTCTCCAGGCCCGCCTGAAGCGCATTCGCTACATCGGCAATGAAGGGCCGGAAAAATGGGCCGGGGCCGTGGCCGACCATATCGAGATGATCGAGGCTCTGGAGGCGCGGGACGCGGACCGCCTGTCGAGGATCCTGACCGCCCATATGGAAAAAACCTGGGAGCGGGTCAGGAACGCGATCTGACGGCCGCTTCCGTTTCGTTTCCATTTCATATTGAGATTTCAGAGGCCTCGAGATGAGTGATGAGAGCCGGCTTCGTGAGACGATCTGCCTATTTGGGCGCTCTCTGTTCGACCGTGGCCTGACGGCCGGATCGTCCGGCAATATCTCGGTCCGTTTGAGCGATGGAGGCTGGCTGACGACTCCGACCAACAGCTCGCTCGGCTTTCTCGACCCCGGCCGCCTGAGCAGGCTCGATTCCGATGGTCGCCTTGCCTCCGGCGATGCTCCCACGAAGGAGTTGCCTCTGCACACGGCTCTTTACGAGACCCGCAAGGATGCAGGTGCCATCGTGCATCTGCATTCCACCCATTCCGTCGCAGTTTCGATGCTGCCCGACATCGATCCTGCCAATGCCCTGCCGCCGATGACGGCCTATTACGTCATGAAGGTCGGGCGTACGGCGCTCGTCCCCTATTATCGGCCGGGAGACTCCGCCGTCGTCGATGCGATCCGTGGGCTCGCCGGACGGTACAGCGCCGTTCTTCTGGCCAATCACGGCCCTGTCGTGGCTGGCAGGGACCTGGAAGCTGCTGTCTATGCCACGGAGGAACTGGAGGAGACCGCGAAGCTGCGCCTGCTTCTCCACGGCCTCAACCCTCGCCTGCTGACCCGTGCGCAGGTTCGCGATCTGGTGACCCATTTCAACCTGGACGAGGCGATTGCGGAAGAAACCCCCGACTGCACCCAGGAATGCTGTTCCACTCCTCATCACCCTTCACACAAGTGCGGATGACCCGATGCCTCGTTTCTCGGCCAATCTAGGCTTTCTCTTTACCGAGCACCCTGAAATCGAACGGGTCGCGGCCGCAGCCGCAGCAGGCTTCGAGGCCGTCGAGATGCACTGGCCCTATCAGGTGCCTGCCGCGGAGATGCGCAGCGCCCTGGATCGTAGCCAGCTCACCATGCTCGGGTTGAACACGCCGGTCGGGAATGCGGCGGCAGGCGATTTCGGACTCGGCGCCCTGCCGGGCCGTGAGAGCGAGTTTCAGCAGGCTCTCGACCAGGCCGTTTCCTACGGGCATGCCATTGGCGCAACCGCCGTCCACTGCATGTCCGGGCTGGTCCCGCCCGATGCGGCCCCGGCGGCCGAGCGGACATTCGTGGCGAACCTCAAGCTGGCCGCCGACAAGGCCGTCCAGGCGGGCATGACGGTCCTGATCGAGCCGATCAACCATCGGGACAAGCCGGGATACTTCCTTCACACCGTCGAGCAGGCCGCATCGATCATCGATCGGGTCGGGCGCCGGAACGTGAAGATCATGTTCGACTGCTATCACACCCAGATCATGCAGGGGGATCTTGCGCAACGACTCAAGGATCATCTCGATCTGATCGGCCATGTGCAGATCGCCGCGGTTCCGAGTCGGGCCGAACCGGATGAGGGCGAGATCGACTACCGTTATATCTGCCGCACCCTTGATCGCCTCGGGTATGAAGGCTGGATCGGGGCCGAGTACAAGCCGCGTGGAAGGACTGAGGACGGCCTCGGCTGGCTTTCGGCGTTCACCCAGGACCAGATCGCCACAAAAACCCGTGGAGCTGCGGAATGAAGCTCGGATGCATCGCCGACGATTTGACGGGAGCGACGGACCTGGCCCTCATGCTGGCGCGCGAAGGGCTCCGGACCATTCAGACGATTGGCGTGCCGCGTGGGGATCTCGATCTCTCGGAGGCGGAGGCCGTCGTCGTCGCCCTGAAGTCCAGAACCAATCCCGCGCAGGAAGCCATCGCGCAATCGCTCGCTGGGGCGAAGGCTCTCAAGCAGGCCGGGGCGCAGCACCTGTTCTTCAAGTATTGCTCCACCTTCGATTCGACGGATGAGGGCAATATCGGACCTGTGACCGAAGCGCTGCTCACCTTCACGGAAAGCGATTTCACCCTCGCCTGCCCTGCCTTTCCGGCCAACGGGCGCACGGTCTACAAGGGGCATCTGTTCGTGAACGGAGTGCCGCTGCACGAAAGCAGCATGAAGGACCATCCGCTGACGCCGATGCGCGATTCCAATCTCGTTCGGGTTCTGCGGCGGCAGACGAGGCTCTCGGTCGGCCTCGTTTCCTATGAGGACGTGGAGGCAGGACCGGACGCCATCCGCGCGGCCTTCGCGCGCGCAAAGGCAGCCGGGCATCAGATCGTCATCGTCGACGCGTTGAACGACGCGCATCTTCGGGCCATCGGCCTCGCCGCCGCCGGTCTTCCTCTCATGACCGGTGGATCGGGCGTTGCCATGGGCCTGCCCGCCGCCTACCGGCAGGCCGAACGCGCGACACCCCCTGCCTCCTCGACAGGGTTCGACGCTCCTGCCGGCCGCAACATCATCCTGGCCGGATCGTGCTCCAGCGCGACGAGGGGGCAGGTCAAGACTGCCCTTGAAGCAGGTATCCCCGCACTCCGGCTCGATGCACTGGACCTTGCTTCCGGCGCCATGACCGCACAGACAGCGCTCGACTGGCTGAAAGCACAGCCTGCCGATGGCCCGGCCCTGATCTACTCCACTGCGACGCCTGAAGAGGTTCAGGCGGTCCAGAGCAGGCTCGGACGCATGAATGCGGGAGAGATCGTCGAGAACACCCTGGCGGAGATTGCCAAAGCACTCCCGGCCCTTGGCTTCACCCGCCTGATCGTCGCCGGTGGAGAAACATCCGGCGCTGTCGTGAATGCGCTCGCTGTCGATGCGCTTGCAATCGGCCCCGAGATCGATCCGGGTGTTCCATGGACCCGCTCGCTGGCGGGAAGCGACCTGGCCCTCGCGCTCAAGTCGGGCAACTTCGGAACCCCGGACTTCTTCCTGAAGGCCTGGAACATGCTTCGATCGGGCTGAATCTCAAAAGACCAGTGCACGGAGCGAGACAATAGGCCGGTGGCGAGTGTCCATCGGCAAGGGAGAGATGCGCGATGAATTATCATGATTACTACGCGAAGGCGGATCGTCCCGTAGAAACCTGCGTCGTCGGCACCGGGGGCTTCGGTCAAAGCTTTCTCGCCCAGGCTCAACGGGTCCCCTTGATGAATGCGCGCATCGCGGTGGATATCACCGCCGAGGGGGCGGCATCGGGATTGAAGGCCGCCGGCATCGATCCGAGGAAAATCCAGATCTGCGAAGCGGCACTCGATGCGAAGGCCGCATGGGACCGCGGGGATTACATCGCAACCGACGATCTTGCGCTCGTGGCCGATCTTCCCTTCGCTGTTGTCGTCGAGGCGACCGGGCAGCCGCGCGCGGCAGCCCGCCACGCCCTGATCGCCGTGGAGGCTGACAAGCACCTGGCGCTCGTCACAAAGGAGCTCGACAGCGTCGTCGGCCCCGGCCTCAAAGCCCTGGCGGCCGAGCGAGGGCGTATTGTGACGACGGTCGACGGCGATCAGCCGAGCCTGCTCATCGGTCTCGCGACCTGGGCCGAGGTCATGGGTTTCCACATCGTCGCAGCAGGCAAGTCGAGCGAGTACGACTTCGTCTTCGACCCCGCATCCCGTCGCCTCGTCAGCAACGAGCGGTCTGAGGAGGACGTTGATCTCGAGAGCCATTGGGCTCTCGGCAACCGGGATGTCCACGAGATTCTGACAGCCAGGCACCGGGCCATCGCAGGGTTCCCGCAGAGAGCTGTGCCGGACCTGTGCGAGCTCATGGTCGTTGCGAACGCCACCGGTCTGCGGCCCGACCGTTTCGACCTTCATGCACCGGTTGCACGCATCCACGAAGTTCCAACGATCTTCTCCTATCGGGATGACGGCGGCATTCTCTCGGGCGACCGGCGCCTGGACGTGTTCCATTGTCTGCGCAAGCCCGACGAGATCAGCTTCGCGGGTGGAGTCTTCGTCGTTATTCGCTGCGACGATGCGAAGAGCTGGGACCTGCTGGCCCAGAAGGGGCATATCGTCAGCCGGACGGGCACAAACGCCATGGTCTTCCTCCCACGGCACCTATTGGGGCTCGAGGCGGCCACGAGCATCCTCGACGCGGCCATTCATCGGACATCGGGCTACGGCTCCGACTACAAGCCGCGTTACGATCTGATTGCGGTGGCCACCGAGGACCTGCCGGCCGGCACGGCCCTCTCCATGGGCGGTCATCATCACACCATATCCGGCGTGACAGCCGAGTTCCGTCCCGCAGGACCGCTCACGGTAACGGCCCCTGCCCCGTTCTATCTGGCCGCCGATTGCCGCTTGACGGCGCCGATCCTCAAGGGGCAGGAAATCCGGATGAGCGATATCGAACTGCCGGAAGCATCGGCACTGGCGACACTGCGGCAGGCACAGGACAGGCGCTTCTTCGGACAAGAGTCCTGAGAGAAGCATCCGGAGCGCGTGATCAATGGCTTTCCTCTCCCTCCTATGGCCTGACCGGTTCACCGTCGCCCTTGTGGTGACGGCCATCGCCGCAACGCTTCTGCCTGCGACCGGTGCCGCGGCTCCCATTCTCAAGACGGTCATCATCGGCTCGATCGCGCTCCTGTTCTTCCTTCAGGGAGCCCGGCTTTCACGGCAGGCCATCATTCAGGGCGCCATCCACTGGCGTCTTCATCTGATGGTGTTTGCCGCGACTTTCATCCTGTTCCCGATTCTCGGATTGCTCACGAAGACCTATCTGCAATCCTATCTCGCGCCCGGCATTGCGCTGGGCATTCTCTACCTCTGCCTCCTCCCCTCCACGATCCAGTCGTCGATCACCTTCACCTCGATCGCAGGTGGAAATGTCGCTGCTGCGGTGTGCAGCGCCTCGGCCTCGAATGTCCTCGGGGTCTTTCTCACCCCTCTCCTGATGGGTCTCTTCATGCAGACCCAGGGAGGCGTCTCGTTCGGCGCCATCGGCGAGATCGTGCTGCAGATCCTCGTGCCGTTTCTCCTTGGGCACCTTATGCGTCCCTGGATCGGGCAATGGGTGGAGAAACGCCGGACGCTCACAGGAATCGTAGACCGCGGTGCGATCCTCCTGATCGTCTATTACGCCTTCGGCGAAGCCGCCATCAACAACCTCTGGCACCAGCTGGAACCGATGGACATGATCCTCCTCGTGCTCCTCAGCTGCGTCCTTCTGGCGGTGGTTCTGGTGATCACGACCATGGCGAGCCGGATGTTCGGGTTCTCGCGCCGGGACGAGGTCGCCATCGTGTTCTGCGGTTCCAAGAAGAGCCTCGGCAGCGGCGTTCCCATTGCCAGCATCCTCTTTCCCGCCAGCATGATCGGCGCGATCATTCTCCCTCTGATGCTGTTCCATCAGATCCAGCTTCTTGTATGCGCCGTCCTGGCCAGGGCCTATGCGGAGCGAGCGGAACGGGAAACTCCCGTTGTGGAATCCGCCGGTTAGACCATTTTTCGGTGAGGTGGATCCGGTTTTTCGCGAAGAACGGTGCGCCAGCTGAGAGAAGAAGCATCGCTCAAACGCGATTCGGGATGAACTCAGGTCGAAGTCGGTTCGATGACCAGTTCGAAGGTGACGCAAACCGGGTTGTCGCCCCGCACGATCTCACCTTCGAAGATGTTGCCCTGCATGTCGACGACGTCGATCTGAAGGGCAGCCCGCGGCAAGCCGTCGGCATTGGCCACCCTGCCCTCGCGGATGGAAACCTCAGTCGCATGGGATTCGACTCTGCTACCGTCGACGAAGCGAACTTCGTTCAGGCTGCCGATGCCATAGACGTTGGCGGTTCTGATCCCGTTCCGTGAACATATGGTCTCTATGGCAAGACACACGTCCTCGTTCGGCCTGACTTTCGCCAGCAGGACACGAGGATCGGCGGCTCTTGCCGCTTTCTCATTGACCGCTGCCGGCTCGAACAACGTGAAGTTCGTCTCGGAATCCGGCAGGGCCGTGAAGGTTGCGCTTCGCGATCCTATACCGGTGACCACAACAGGTTCTGCTACGATCGTTGCGGGCCCGAGCATATGGCCCATCTGCCGGCCATCGCGCGAGTTCCAGATCCCGTGGCAATGGATGAACGGCTTGCCGTCACGCCAGCCGACAATGGCGCAGGCACGTTCGATTTCGACAGGCCCCATGGGCGCAAACGTTTCGCTGTACCAGGCGGCATGACGAGCGTCCGGAGAGGCAGCCGGCATGACGAACTGGAACGGCTCGCATCGCCCGCCGCGGAACTCCACGAATCCGCCGGCGCACCCCGCATCCGCAAATCCCTTCGCAATCGCCGCATCGACGGCCTGCCCAGGCTCAAGTGTGAATTGCAGGGGAACCGCCGACCCAACGATGGCGGCCGTGCGCTCTCGAGATGGCGGCCCCGGATGGCGAATTGTCCTTGATGTCATCCCCTGCTCCCGGGTAGCGCGCTCGGTGGTCATCGAAACTCCGACACGGCGCAACTCTGACCGCCATCGACGGGCAGGCAGACGCCTGTGATGAACTTGGCCTCGTCCGAGGCCAGGAAGACGGCGGCATTCGCGATGTCCCAGGCAGTTCCCATTGTTCCGAGCGGGACGGCTGCATTGCGCGCAGCGACCATCTCGTCGGCGGACGCGTATTGCCCGGAGATCTGCTTGTAGATCAGCGGCGTATCGATGAGCCCCGGCATGATGCAGTTCGCCCGGATGCCTTGACGGGCATATTGCATGGCAAGAGCGACGGTGGCCTGGTTCACGGCTGCCTTGGTCGCGTAATAGGCAAAATAGGGATAGCCGGTCCAGCGGATCGCAGCGAGCGACGAAATGTTGACGATTACGCCTGCGCCCTGGCGCAGCATATGCGGGATGACGGCCTTCGACGTTCGGTAGATCGGCCCGATATTGAGATCAAGGGCCGCGGCGAACTGCTCCTCGCTCAACTCGACGGGGCCGCCCATATGGGTCACCCCGACATTGTTGTGAAGGATGTCGATGCGGCCGAACTCCGCCATCACGCGCTCGACCGCGGCGTTGATCGAGCTCATATCCGTGACGTCGGCCGCGATGGCCATCGAGCGGCCCGCTTCCTTAGCAATGATAGCGGCCGTTTCCTCGGCGGCATCATGAACGAGGTCGATGCAGGCCACTGCGGCTCCTTCCCGTGCATAGGCCACGGCGGCAGCCTTTCCATTGCCCCAGCCCGGCCCGGATGACCCTGCGCCGACCACGATGGCAATCTTGTCTTTCAGGCGCTCGCCCATCGTTCTCTTAGCTCCGTCCAGGGTCATGAATTTCGAAGGTGAGCGGCGTCCGGCGCAGGATCGAGAATGCCGGCGATCGAGAAGCCGCCATCGACGCAGATCGTCTGTCCGGTGATGTAGCTGGATTTCCGCTGGTCGAGCAGGAAAACGGCGGCTCCTGCAATCTCGTCCGGCGTACCGTATCGCCGCTGCGGGACAGTGGTCATCCAGGCCGCGCGTACCTCGGGGGTGTGAACCTCCTGGACGAGCGGCGTCTCGATCGGGCCGGGCGCAATCGCGTTCACGCGGATTCCATAGGGCGCCAACTCGACGGCCATGACCCTGGTCATCGTGATGACAGCGCCCTTCGAGGCACCATAGGCCACGCGCCCCTTGTTGCCCATGAGCCCGGATACGGATGCGATGTTGACGACGGAACCGCCTCCCCGCTCCCGCATCAGTTTGGCCGCCTCGCGGGACACGACGAAACTCCCGATCAGATTGACTTCCAGCATCTTCCGGAAGAGATCGACACTCGTGTCGAGGGCCGGCACGTCCCGGCCGATGCCCGCCGAATTGACGACCCCCGTGATGGGGCCGAATTCCGCGTCACAGGCCGCGATGGTACGGACAACATCCTCTTCGTCCGCGACGTTCATCTGCTCGAACCGCACCCGATGATTGGCTGGAGAGAGCACATCCTTGCAGCGGTCGAGATTCTTCTGGTCGAGATCCGCCACGATGGCGCGCCACCCCTCCGCGAGAACGGCCTCGACGGTCGCAAGACCGATTCCGGATGCCCCGCCGGTCACAAGCACCGTCTGCTGCTGAGCCATGCTTCCCTCCTTCGGGAGTGATAAACCCGGTACCTTGGAGATTTCAGACTTTTCACATCAGGCCGTGTCTCGCGCCGATTGGCCCAGAGGAAGACAACCCCGGGCCTCTAATTCCGTCCGGATGTCCTTCTTCGTGATCTTGCCGTAAGCGGATCGCGGCAGGGCATCCCAGAAGAACACTTGCTTCGGGAGCTTGTAGCGGGCGACCTTGCCGTCCAGCCAGGCCAGAAACTCGCTCTCGTCGACATCCTCTCCGGGGCGCCGCACGCAGACGGCGACACCGACTTCCCCCCAGGTTCTGTCGGGTACTCCCAGAACAGCGACCTCGGCAATGGCGGGATGTGTCAGGATCTTCTCTTCGATCTCACGCGGATAGACGTTCGAGCCGCCCGAGATGTACATGTCGGAGGCCCGGCCAGTGATGTAGAGATAGCCCTCCTCATCCACATGGCCCAGATCGCCGGTCCTGAACCAGCCGTCCCGGAAGGCCTTCGCATTGGCTTCCGGATTGTCGTAATAGCCCGCGAACACGGCCGGTCCGCAGACGCAGATCTCACCCGTTGCCCCAGCCGCCAGCTCACGTCCCTGCTCGTCCTGGATCGAGACCTGCATGCCGGTCCGCTCGTAGCCGCAGGTTCCGACCTTCACTTCCGGTCCATCGTCGGGTTCGTGGAGCGCAGGCGGAAGCACGGTGATGTTTCCCGTCACCTCGCCAAGGCCGAAATACTGGACGAGCACTTTTCCGAGCTTCTTGAGCGCGTGCTTCTGGTCCTCCCGGTACATGGGCGCGCCGGCGTAGATCACGTAGCGGAGCGATGAATGGTCGTGCCTATCGACCGAGGGATGCTCGGTCATGAGCTTGACGATGGTGGGAACGGTGAAAAGATTCGTGATCCGCCACCGTTCGACCAGCCTCCAGGCTTCGTCGACGTCGAACCGTTCGCTGGAGAGCAGAACGGTCTTTGCTGCCCGCGCCACCTGCGTGAGCTGATGGACGCCCGCGCCGTGCGACAGCGGCGCAACGACCAGGGACGCGTCCTCGTGCGTCGTGCCCGGCATCAGGTCGCAGAGATGGTTCGTCACCACGAAGGCCATCTGGCCATGGGTCAGGACGGCAGCCTTCGGGCGTCCGGTCGTGCCGGAGGTGAAGAAGAACCAGCATGGATCGTCGTGCTCGACCGGCGCCATCGGGGCGCTCTCGCCCGTATGACGATCAACGAGGGCATCGTAATCCTCGCCGAACCCGGATGTCCCGATGGAGATCGTGAACCGAATGGCGGACGCGGCCTCGCGCACGACCGCAGCATGGTCCGCGAAGTCGCGATGGCAGATCAAGGCGGAGGCCCCGCTCGACTGGGCGAGATAGGCGACCTCATCCGGCGTCTGCCGAAAATTCGCCGGCACCCAGACGGCGCCGACCTGGAAGCATGCGAACATGGACTCGAACATCTGGTTGCAGTTCTTGGACTGCACGAGAACGCGGTCCCCCTTCCCGATTCCCTTCGCGGCCAGCGCCGCTGCCATGGCATCGACCCGCCGCGTCAAGTCAGCCCATGTCCAGCTTTCCTCGCCCCAGACGAAGCCGATCTCGTTCCCGTGACGCCGGGCCGCCTGATGCAGGAAGTTGGCGAGGTTCATGACCCGTTTGGACACAGGCAGGGCACCTTCCACGGGAGCCCGAGCGGCAGCGATCATGTGAAGCGTTCCTCCAGGCAGGCGATGATGATGCGGGCCATGAACGGCCTCTCCTTCTCCCAGGAACCTCTATGCCCTCCCTCGCGATTCCGAGGCTACGGGTCAGAGAAAAGCCGTAGAGATCCACGGGACGGTTGCGATGATCACGAGACCGACGATAAGCGCCACGAGATAGGGCCAGATCGCCCCGATCGCCTCGTCCGGCGAGACATTGCCGATCTTGCAGGCCAGATAGAAGCCGATGCCGATGGGCGGCGTCATCAGGCCGATATTCATCGCCGTCACGATGACCATCGCATAATGAATGTCGTTGATCCCGAGGCTCTTCGCGATAGGGAACATGAGCGGAGCCATCAGGACGATGGCAGGAAGCCCTTCGAGAACGCAGCCCAGAACTAGGAAGACCACGATGGTCACGGCCATGAAGCCGACCCAGCCTCCTGGCAGCCCGGTCATGATGGACGCGAGCCCCTGAGCGACACCCGCCTGTGTGATCGCCCAAGCCATGGCGAGGGCGGTCCCGAGAATCAGCAGGATCGATCCGGTCAGGGCGGCGGTCTCGACCAGCATCCCGTAGAACTTGCGCCACCCGATGCCGCCATAGAGAACGATACCCACGAACAGGGCATAGAGAACGGCGATGGTGGACACTTCGGTTGCCGTCGCAACTCCGCCGGCGACCGTGCTTCGGATGATGAACGGCAGGACGAGCGCAGGCGCCGCAACGAGCAATGTGCGGCCGATCAGGGATGCCGGAGCCCGGCGAACCCCCTCCATGCTTTCGTGTCGGGCCTTCCAGCGCGCCAGGACCGCAAGCACTACGAGGAGAACGATGGCGACGACGAAACCGCTGGTGAACAGGCCCGCAATCGAGACGCCCGCCACCGAACCCAGAACGATCAGCACGATGCTGGGCGGCACGGTATCGGCCATGGCCGCGCCGGTCGCGAGAAGCGCAATCATCTCCCGGGGGCTATGACCGCGCCGCTTCATCTCCGGGAAGAGCGCCGGCGCAACGGTGGCCATGTCGGAGACCTTCGACCCGGAGATGCCGGACACGACGAAGAGCGAGCCCAGCAGCACATACGACATACCCGCACGGACATGGCCGAGAAGCGAGGCCAGAAAATCGACAATGGCCTTGCCCATTCCGGTGGCATCGAGGATGCATCCCAAAAGAACGAAAATCGGGACCGACAGCAGGATGATGCCGGACATGCCCTCATCCATTCTCCCGATCATGACGAAGGTCGGGACCTGGGTGGCAAATGCCAGGTAGCTCAAGGTGCCGATGCCGAAGCAGAAGGCAATGGGAACTCCGGCGATAAGGCAGGCCACGACGAAAACGACGAGAAACAGCACGATCTTGGCACTGCCCATCCTCACAAGGGAGGGAGAGAAGAACCAGAGCGCGCCGGCAATCGCCGCAATCAGGAGAGCGGCCACCACAAGGTCGCGCCATGAGCTGCTCTTGAGGGCATAGGCGATCACGATCCCCAGCATCGCGACCATACCGAAAGGAATAGCCGCGACACGAAACGTGCTCGGGATATTGAGAGCTGGTGACGTGATGTACCATTCCTCCAGCGCATAATCGAAGGCTGGCACCATCAGAGAGATAAGGAACGTCGCAACCACCAGGAGAGCGAAGGCGCTCATGAATCCCTGCACCCGCTCAGGCATCTTGTGCAGGAACAATGTCAGCCTGAGATGCTCGTTGCGGTCGAGCGCGATGGCCGACCCGAGCATGGCGAGCCACAGGAAGCAGATCGATGCGACCTCGTCGATCCAAACCACGGATAGAGAAAAGACATAACGTGAGGTCACGCCCGCGAGCAGGAGCGTCACGATGGCGACCAGGAGACCGGACGCGACAGCTTCGACTGGTTTCAGAAGACGCGAACCAGCGCGCACCTCGTCGCTTTCAGCGACAATGAGGGGCTCCGATGCAGGAATAGCCTCTGCGGAGGATGTCATGTCCAAGCATTCCCTCTGGATTTCCACGACATAGTGCAACCCGGATCGCAATCTGTCACGGAAGCGCCGGGATCCCCTCCCCTCGCGGGCGGATCCCGGCGCTCAAGGTCTGATCAGGCGAGGGAGCCGACGGCCCGCTCCAGCAGAGCCCATGCCTCGTCGCCATACTTGCCCTTCCACTCCGAGTAGAAGCCGGCCTGGCGCAGCTTATCGCGGAAAGGTCCCGGATCGGGCTGATTGAAGACCATGCCTTTCGAGGCGAGTTCCTGCTGGAGATTTCCGTTCAGCTTGGCCACATCCTCGCGTTCCTTCACGCCTGCCGCGTTGATGTGCTTGGCGACGATGGCTCGCACATCCTCGGGCAGCCGCTCCCACGCGCGCCGGTTCGCCAGGAACCAGAACCCGTCCCACATGTGGTTCGTCAGGGAGCAGTACTTCTGGACTTCATTCAGCTTCGCCGTGGAAACGATGGCGAGGGGATTTTCCTGTCCATCCACCACCTTGGTCTGAAGCGCCGTGTAAACCTCGTTGAAGTTGATCGATGTCGGGGCGGATTCGAAGGCTTTGTACATGGACGTCCAGAGCGGAGAGACCGGCACCCGGATCTTGAAGCCCTTCAGATCGTCAGGGGTATTGATCGGCTTCGTGGAAGACGTCGTCTGACGAAAGCCGTTGTCCCAGATCTTATCCATGACCACCAGGTTCGCCTTGGCAATCTGCTGGCGGACATAGGCGCCGAGCTCGCCGTCCATCGCCTTCCATACGGTCGCGTAGTCCGGAAAGGCAAAGCCGATTCCATTGATCGACGCCGCCGGAACGAGCGTGGACAGGATCAGGCCCGACAACGTGAAGAATTCCACGCCGCCCGAGCGCACCTGGCTGAGCGTGTCCGTATCCGATCCGAGCTGGCTGCTCGGGAAGATCTGGAGGTCGAAACGGCCGTTCGTCTCGGCCTTGATTGCGGCCGCCATTTCACGCGCCCGCGCGTTCATCGGGTGTGAATCGGGCAGGTTGTTGGCGTATTTATAGGTGAATTCAGCCTGTTGGGCCCGCGCGATGAATGGCGCCCCCACAACGGCACCGGCGACGGCGGTTGTGCCGACAGTGAGCAGCCGGCGGCGAGACAGAATCATGTAACCCTCCTGGTCGGAGCTCCGCTGGAACTCCATGCTTCCTCGAGAAAGGTCCACATATCGGACCTCTTGTTATTCTTGGACGCCACTTGCCGGGCGTTTTCGTTGGCTCCTAAGGAGGCACTCTGATAGTCTCCCTTGTCAACGGAAAATTGTTCCTTAGGGAAAGCCTTCGTTCGCGGTCGCCAAAGGTCCATATGTTGGAAGACGAAAAGTCTGTCTCGGCCAAGATCGCCGCCCAGGGCATCGACAGCGGGGCTCCCCATGGAGCACAGGCGATCGACAGGGCCGCCACGCTTCTCTTGCTCGTCGGTCGGGCCGGGCCGTCGGGCGCCCGCCTGTCCGACCTGGTCGAGCAATGCAATCTGTCCAAGCCCACAGTCCGACGCATGCTTCTCGCGCTCGCGCGGGCGGGACTGCTCGATCAGGACCTCGAGACCAGACGCTATTTTCTAGGCCCCGAGATTCATGTTCTCGGGACGCTTGCGAGTGCTCGCTTCGGCATCCATTCGATCGCTCTGCGCTCCCTCGTCAGGTTGAGCCAGCAGACCGGCGACACCGCCTTTCTGTCCGTTCCCAGGGACGTCTACTCCATCTGCGTGCACCGGGAGGAAGGTCCGTTTCCCATTCGGGTTCACGCCCTTCACGCGGGAGACCGTCATCCCCTCGGCGTCGGAGCGGGCGGCTTGGCCTTGCTCGCCGCACTGCCCGATGAGGAGGTGGAAGAAATCTTGTCTGCCAATGCAGACGTCCTCGCAGACAAGTATCCGCCCTTCTCGCCTTCAGCGCTTCGTGCCCTCGTCAAGGACACGCGGGCAAGAGGCTATGCCCTCAATCCCGGCATGCTCCTCCCCGACTCATGGGCCATCGGGGTTCCGATCTGCGGGCCGGACGGCAGACCTGTCGGGGCTCTTTCCATTGCGGCGACCGAAAGCCGCCTGTCTCCAAAGCGCCAGCTTGAAATCGCCCCTCTCCTTCGACGAGAGGCCGCTTGGATCGAGACACGCCTGAACGACACGGACGGATTCGAGAAACAGACGCGTGTCCGGCGGAATCATCCGTGATCGCCTTCGCCATCCACTGATCGCCCGCTCACACGGGAACAGTCTCCGGCTGGGAGAGTGCCAAACTCGCGATGCCCTGTCCGGCAATCAGCGCGTCAAACATCGAACCGGGATTTGCAGGTGCGATCCTCAGGATATCTTCTCTCGCACAGCCAAGGTAGCGACGGCGATTGTGATTGCGATGATCGCGTCGGAGAACCGGAGCAACAGGATGTCGTGAGCGGCGGTCATCTGAATGATGAGGATCAGCGTGAATCCGAAAACGATCCCGCGGTACTTCGATTTCCTTGCGGCGATGACCGGCCAGGCAAGGAAACCGAGAAGAAACAGGAACGGAATGAGCCCGCTCTCGCCAAGGATCGTCAGGAAGGTATTGTGGATGCCCAACCACCGATTGGTTTGGAGACCATTCAGGACTTTCCGGAGCCCACCTTCCATGGCATGGAATTCGCCCAGCCCGGCGCCCCATGGGAAAACCTCCTTGATCTTCTCGAAGCCGAATTCAATGAGAACGGTACGCCCCGTCGTCGTCCTCGCGCTGATTTCGCCCCCTGCCAAGTTGAGCACATCCGCCAATCGCTCGCGCTGATCCCACGATAGCTTGAACAAGTCATGTTCATAGACGAGCCAGAGCCCAATGCCTCCGAGGGCAACTGCGACCAAGAACAGCAGCAGAGTTCCCAGCGATCGCCTCGTCAGCAGGAAGGCCAAGCTCAGCACGAGACCTCCAAGCATCGCTGCCTTGGAAAAGGTCATCACCAGCGCGATGAGAGCGATGCCGCACTGGAGCAGCTTCCAGAAAAGGCTCCTCGCCGGAAGCGCGACAACCAGGACAAGGCAGTACAAAGCAGCCGTGGCGGCTTGATTTGGATTCTCGAAAAAGCCGGATGCCCGCTCTGCCTCCTCAATCGGCGCCGAATAGATCGCGTCTGCGGCATTCACCGCCTGGTATTGTTGCAATGTGCTCGAGAAGATGGTTCCAATGCATGCAATCAACGTAAGATATTTAAAGATTGAAAGAACGGTTGAGACCTGGGGCTCATCGAGAGAAACGATCCAGAAATACAATGCGGAAACCAGAAGGAACGTAGCGAAGTAGAGCCGGATATAATATATATCGATTTTTATCGTTCCCATTTTGGGCATTGAGCCCATCGCCAGATATGACAATATCATCAATGCGAACAGGAAATAGATAAACGACAGATACCGCAGCCTGGCATACTGAAGAATAAGAATGATCGTCAAAGCGAGCACGAGAGGAGACAGCATCTCCGCCTCGCCGAGAAACATTGCGGCGACGGCATTCAGGTTCAGGCCGGTGAACAGCAGCAGGCCCAACCCAAACGGATTGAGGAACCGGCCCGATGCAGAATGCGCTTCAAGAGTTCCTGTACCGGACAGCACCTGATCGTCTCCCATTTGCGACCCGTATCCCGGGCGACAGAATTCACATCCCGCGAAGCCTCCCGGCCGCCGGTCAATCGAAGCTTACGGCCTGATGGAGTTCCTGGCTGTGAGGCCGGTGAAGGACAAGGCTTTCCAGGGCTCTTTCATATTCGGCGACGATGTGCTGCACGTCGAAGCTCCTGACGGCATCCGGACCGACACGACATCGCCCTTTGCCTGCAAGATGATCGATCGCGTGAGCCAACGCCTCCGCGCCGTAATCCTCTGACAGGTGGCACTCCGGAATGTTCTTCAAAACACAGCCCAAGCCCGCAACCGGCGTCGCCACCACGGGAGTGCCGCATGAAAGGGCCTCGAGGACGACATTCGGGAAGCCTTCGAAGCGAGACGACAGGAGGAAGCCATCAGCCTGGGCAAAGAATGGGTATGGATTCTGGACGTATCCGAGCAACCTCACCCTGTCCTTCAGGTTCCGCTCCTCGATCATTCGCTCGAGCGAGTCCTGCAAGGCGCCGGCACCGAGAATGGACAGCGTGACATTTCGGTTCTCGGAAAGAGCCATTGCCTCGATCGCGACATCGAATCCCTTTTGTTCTTCAAGCCGCCCTGCTGCGACCAGGTTGAAGCGGCAGGGATCGAACCCTGTATTCGCGACCTGTTCCGATCTTGACCGGATGAGCTCGAAGTCCAACGGGTTATGGATGACAACCGACCGATCTGCCG
>JAEWKH010000088.1 GCA_023386155.1 Pseudomonadota bacterium | reverse complement strand
GCCGAGGGACGTGTCGGTTCTCCTGATCGAGCATGACATGGATCTGGTCTTCAGCTTCGCCGACCGGATCTCGGTCCTGGTCAACGGAGCGCTCTTCACCGAAGGCAGCGTTGAGGAGATCTCGACCGATCCGAGGGTCCGGGCCGTCTATCTCGGGGAAGGCGTCGATGAGTGACCTCCTCACGCTTCAGCAGGTCTCCGCCGGGTATGGTGAAGCGGTCGTCATCTCGAAGATCGACCTTTCCCTCAAGCCAGGAGAATCCCTGGCCGTGCTCGGCCGCAACGGCACCGGCAAGACGACCCTGCTCAACACGATCATCGGCGTGACCCGGCATCGCGGGGGAACCATCCTGCTCGATGGCCGGGATGTCACGTCAACGCGCCCCGACAGACGGGCGCTTTCCGGCATCGGCTGGGTGCCGCAGGAGCGCAATATCTTCAGATCGCTGACCGTTGAGGAGAACCTTACCGCCGTGGCCCGTCCCGGAGCCTGGAATGTCAGCCGGGTCTACGGGATGTTTCCCCGCCTGAAGGAGCGCCGCTCCAATCTCGGCAACCAGCTCTCCGGCGGCGAACAGCAGATGCTGGCGATTGCCCGCGCCCTTGTGCTCAATCCCAAGGTCATGCTGCTGGACGAGCCGACGGAGGGGCTGGCGCCCATCATCATCGAGGAGTTGCTGGCGGCTCTGAAGCGGATCATCCGCGGGGAGGGCATGTCGGCCATCGTGGTTGAACAGCATGCTCAGAAGATCCTGGGAGTGACCGACAATGCGGTCATTCTCGACCGTGGCACGATCGTGCATGCCGGTTCGAGCCGGTCCCTCATCGAGGATCCGGCCGCTCTCGAGCTGCATCTCGGGGTGACTGCCAAGAAGAAGCCGGCGCGGATCGCCGCGTCTTAGACCCTTTCATCTGGAGGAAAGTCCATGCAACGCACCAAACCGCCTTTCCGCGCCGACATGGTCGGCAGCCTGCTCCGCACAGCGGCCCTGAAGGAAGCGCGCCACAAGCACCACGACGGCGAAATTTCCGATCAGGCCTTGAAGGAAATCGAGGATCGCGAGATCCGGGCTTTGATCAAGCGCCAGGAGGAGATCGGCCTCCAGGCGGTGACGGATGGCGAGTTCCGGCGCGCCTACTGGCATTTCGACTTCCTCGAACATCTCGATGGCGTCACCTCCGTCGAGGCGGATTCGGGCATGAATTTCAAGGGTGGCGTCGGCATTACGAAAGCCCTGCGGATCACCGGCAAGGTCGGCTTCTCCGGCCATCATCCGATGATCGACCATTTCCGTTTCGTGAAGGACAACACGGCCCGTGTGGCGAAGATGACCATTCCGGGACCGAGCATGCTTCACTACCGCGGCGGCCGGAAGATGATGAATATGGGCGTCTATCCGGATATGGACGACTTCTATGCGGATGTCGGAAAGGCCTACAACAAGGCCGTGCATGCCTTCTACGATGCCGGTTGCCGGTACCTCCAGCTCGACGACATTTCCTTCGCCTATCTCTGCGATCCGGAGCAGCGCGAGATGCTGCGCCAGCGTGGCGACGATCCGGAGAGGCAGCCGGAAATCTATGCCGGCATGGTGCGAGAGGCGCTCAAGGACAAGCCAGACGATCTGACGATCACCATGCATCTGTGCCGGGGCAATTTCCGCTCGACCTTCATCGCGTCCGGCGGCTACGAGCCGGTGGCGGAGGTTCTGTTCAACCGCATGCCGGTCGATGGCTATTTCATGGAATGGGATACGGACCGCGCCGGGGGCTTCGAGCCCCTGCGCTTCCTGCCGAAGGGCAAGTCCGTCGTTCTCGGACTCGTAACGTCCAAGACCGGGACGCTCGAGAGAAAGGACGACATCAAGCGCCGGATCGACGAGGCGACCAAGTATGTCGATCTCGACCAGCTCTGCCTCTCCCCTCAATGCGGCTTTGCCTCCACGGAGGAGGGCAATACCCTCGCCGAGGACGAGCAATGGGCCAAGCTGCGCATGATCGTCGAGATCGCTGAGGAAGTGTGGGGAAGCCCCGGCTCCGGAGCCAGGAAAGCCGCCTGATCGGGCGGGCGAGGGAACTCTCTCCGTTCCCTCGCCATCTTTGTCGCGCGCGAGAGATACCATGATGAGAGACGAACCGGTGCTCGACCTCGCCCATCTGGGTCACCTTGAGTTGCTCACCCCGAAGCCGGAAGAGAGCCTGCGCTTCTTCATCGATGTGCTCGGGATGACGGAGAGCGGCCGTCAGGGCGACTCGGTCTATCTCCGCGGCTGGGACGATTACGAGCGCCACTCCCTCAAGCTCACGGCGTCGAGGAAGCCGGGCCTGGGCCACATGGCGTTCCGCGCGCGCAGCCGGCAGGCGCTCGATCGTCGTGTCGCGGCCCTGAAAGGGTCAGGCTACGATATCGGCTGGACGGAGGGCGATCTTGGCCATGGACCGGCTTTCCTCTGCCACGACCCGGACGGGCACGTCGTCGAGCTCTACTACGAGACCGAATGGTACCAGCCGCCGCCGGAGCTAAAGCCGGCCCTGAAGAACCAGGCTCAGAGGTTCCCGGCTCGAGGCGTTAATGTGCGCCGTCTCGATCACCTGAATTGCCTTGCCGCGGACGTCCGGTCCAACCGCGTCTTCTACGAGACCTATCTCGGTTGCCGTCTGACGGAACAGATCGTCCTCGATGACGGCACAGAGGCCGGCATGTGGATGACGCTGACCAACAAGAGCTACGACTTCGCCTTCACGCGCGACCATACCGGAGCGAGGGGACGCTTCCACCATCTGACCTACGCTCTCGATAGCCGCGAGGATGTCCTGAGAGCCGCCGACATCTTCCTGGAGGCCGGAGTGCCCATTGAATCCGGCCCACACAAGCACGCGGTCCAGCAGACCTTCTTCCTGTATGTCTACGAACCGGGCGGGAACCGGGTCGAGGTATGCAACGCCGGCGCCCGCCTTATCCTCGCGCCGGACTGGAAGCCGATCGTCTGGACGGAGGAGGAGCGCAGGAAGGGGCAGGCCTGGGGCATGAAGACTGTCGAGTCGTTCCATACCTACGGAACGCCTCCTGTGGAATTTTGATGGTTAGGGCTATCAAATCAAGTATTCGACAACGATCTTTCTTGCCACCATTTCATACCTGTCCAGCAACTAAACACTGACATCTATTAACCCTACCAAAACAATAATGTCATTTTTGATATGACGTTACGTTGACGTATAAGAAAATATTTCGAATCTTGAAGTAACACTACGCTGATACTCATGGCGGGTTGGGCGCTCACTGATTGAGGCACGCCCAAAGGCATGATGCCGCTCCGCCATACCGGTGCAAGTCCGGTATGTTTCACCAAAAACATCGCCCGTGCTCTTCGGCCGAAAGGCCAATGGTAGCGTCATGAATCGCTCCGCCGTCTCTTCCGGGACACCATCGATGGTGTCTTCCGGCCCATGGCTGACACGCCCGTTCAGAGGTCTGATCGACCGCTTCGGGATCGCGTTCCTGATCCCCGTGCTCGAGGCGACGCTGCTGATCACGCTGCTGGCCCTCGCTCTCCCCGTTGCGCTGCTGCAGATCTATGACCGGATCCTGCCGAACAAGGCCGTCGGCACCCTGGCGGTGCTCGCGACGATCGTCGCCATCGCCATCCTGCTGGAGGCGCTGTTGCGCCATGTGCGCGGACGGGTGCTGGCCCGTGTCGCGGCAACCTCCGAGGCTCAAGCGCATCGCCAGGCCATGCAATGTCTGCTCAACGCCCCCCTGTCGGCGCTGGAAGCGCATGGCAATGGCTATTATGCAGAACGCCTCTCGGCCATCGGCACCTTGCGTGAGGCGTGGTCGGGCCCGGCGCTGCAGGCGATGCTCGATCTGCCATTCGCGCTGCTCTACCTCCTCGGCATCTGGTATCTGGCCGGTCCGCTCGTCCTGGTTCCCCTGACGATCCTGGCAGGTGTCGGGCTCCTGGCTGCGCTGACGGGGCGCCGCGTGCGCCACGCCGCCCATAACCTCGCCATGGCCGAGGAGCGACGCTTCAACTTTCTCTTCGATACCCTGAGCTGCATTCATTCCATGAAGGTGCTGGGTGCCGAACCCTTGCTCGAGCGCCGCTACGAGCGCCTGCAGAGCAACTCCGCTCAGCTGCGCCGAAGGCTGTCCCTTGCGACGTCGACGGGGCAGGAGGGGGGCATGCTGCTGGCCCAGATGGCCACGGTCGGGGTGGCCGCCTTCGGCTGTCACATGGTCCTGAACGGGCAGCTCAGCGTCGGCGGCCTCGGCGCCTGCACCATGCTGGTCGGCCGCACCATGCAGCCGCTGCTCGGCGGCGTCGCCCTGTGGTCCCGCCTCCAGTCGCTGGCGGAAAGCCGCCGCCGCGTGGCCGAGATTGGCGCCCTCCCGCAGGAGCGCAGCCCGGACCGGCCAGTCCTGGAAGTATCGGGAGGGCGCATCCTTCTCCAGGATGTCCGGTTCCGCAATCCCCGCTATTCCGATTGGCTGTTCGATGGGCTCGACCTCGAGGCGCAGCCCGGCGAGATCATCGGCATCACGGGATCGAACGGGTCCGGCCGCTCCGCGCTCCTGCGCCTGATCGCCGGCGACCTGAAGGCGAGCAGCGGTCAGGTTCATATCGACGGGCAGGATCTCGCGCAGGTCGATGTCGGGCCGGCGCGCAGGCTGGTCGCCCTGGTGCCGCCCGACCCCGCGCTGGTCCGAGGCACGCTCCTGCAGAATATGACGATGCACCAGCCGCAGCGCGAAGGCCTCGCTCTCCGTCTGGCGACGGAGCTGGGCCTCGACCAGGTTGCCAGCGCATTGCCGGGCGGCTGGCATACCCAGGTCGGCGTGGCCGCGACGCCTCTGCCGCGTGGCGCGGCCCAGCGCATCGGCGTGGTCCGCGCGCTCGTGGAAGAGCCACGAATCCTGCTGCTCGACGACATCACCTCCCAGATCGATGGCGACAGCGATGCGCGGCTCGCTCGCCTGTTGGCCGATCTGCGGGGCAGGGTGACGGTGATCATCGTCACCCATCGGCCCTCCACCCTGAACAGCGCCGATCGGGTCTTTGCGATCCGAAACTGCCGATTGGAGCGCGTGTCATGATTGCAACGACAGACGATCGCTCACGCGCCCCGCTGGAGTTGCCGGAGGACCTGCTGGCACCGTCCGATCTTTCCCGCTGCCTGACGACCATGCTGTGGCTAATGGACTGGTCCGGAAGCGCGGATGACCTTCTGTCGGCCCTTCCGCATGTCAAGCCGGACATCGACCTCACGGATGTGCGGAACACCCTGGCCATTCTCGGCTACCCGACCCGGATGGAGCGGTTGCCTCGAGGCAGCCTGGATCCGAGGCGCCTTCCCGCCATCCTGCTCCCGACGGGCCATGCAGCGGCTGTCGTCTATCGCGACGAAGAGGGGCGGGTGCTGCTCGTCGACGGCGCAACCGGCGCGGTGGAGCCCTGCGATCCCGAGACGCTGCGCGGCACGTTGATGCTGGTCATCGATATGGACGCCGGAACGCCGCGCCGGAGCTGGTTCAGCGGCATCGCACAGCGTTTCCGGGGCGACCTGCCAGCGCTGCTCGGCGTCAGCGGTTTGATGGCAGTACTCGGGCTTGCCGTACCTGTCTTCACCATGACGGTGTTCGACACCGTGATCGCTGGCTACAGCCCGGAAGCCTTGCCCATGCTCGTCGTGGGCGCGGCTGCCGCCATCCTGTTCGAGGTTGCCTTTCGGGCCATCCGGCAACGTGCCCTGCTCAGCATCGCTGAACGGCTCGACAGGCTCGTCCCAAGCGCCGTCTTCACGCAGCTCATGTCCTTGCCGACCGCTCTGGTGGAGCGATCCGGGACAGCCTCCCAGGTGTCCCGCCTGCGCGACTTCGCGGCGATCCGCGAATTCATTACGGGCAGCTTCGCCGTCGCCCTTCTGGACATGCCGTTCACCCTGCTGGTCATCGTTCTCATGGTGCTGCTGGGAGGCTGGATCGCACTCGTTCCGATTGGCACGGCCGTCGGGTTCATCGTCCTGTTCCTGATCTCCCGGGGACCGATGCGGCTGGCGATCGAGCAGGCCGCCCGTGCCAACCAGACGCGGGAGGCCCTTGCCGTTGAAGCGCTTGAAACGGTGAGAACCCTGAAGCTCGTTGGGGCTGAGGAGCGCTGGATCGACCGATATACTGCGGCGGCCGCCGCTGCCGCCGTGTCATCTGCAAAAGTCAGCACGCTTTCCGGGTCGGTGCTCGCGGCCAGCCAGGCACTCGTGACGCTGTCGGGGCTAGCCGCGGTGGTACTAGGGGTATTCTCGGTCCTGGGCGGTGCGATGACAGCGGGCGCGCTGATTGCCGGAATGATGCTGATCTGGCGCATACTGGGGCCCTTGCAAACCTGCTTCGTCATGCTCTCCCGCTGGGAGCAGACGCAGGCCTCCATCCGCCAGGTCGATGGCCTGATGGCCCTGGAGACGGAGCGGCCGCCGCCATTGGAGGCGCGCATGGCACCGCCGGAGCAGGGGGGTATCGCGTTCCAGCGCGTGACCCTGCGCTATATGCCGCAATCCGAGCCGGTTCTCGCCGGCGCCAGCTTCGCCATCCAGCCGGGGCAGGTCGTGGCCGTGACGGGTGCGGAGGGAAGCGGCAAGTCGACCCTGCTGCTGCTGATCGCCGGTCTCTACCGGCCACAGGGCGGCTTGGTACGGATCGGCAACCACGATGTACGGTCCTTCAACCCTGCCGCGCTCCGCCGCAGCATCGGCTGGGTGCCTCAATCGCCGGGCCTCCTGTACGGCACCGTGGCGCAGAACCTCCGTCTTGCCCGCCCCAGCGCATCAGACGCGGAACTGCGTGCGGCGGCTGCGGAAGCCGGTGTGCTGGACGCCATCGAGGCTCTGCCGCAGGGCTTCGATACCCGCGTCGGCGACAACCAGAGCGGCCGACTGCCGCGCAGCATCCTGCAGCGGATCGCGCTTGCCGGAGCCTTGCTGCGCGACGCCCCGATCCTGCTGCTCGATGAACCGGTTGCCGGGCTCGACGATGCCTGTGCCAAAGCCTTCACAGACGTGATTGCCTCCCGCCGCGGCCGCTGCACCATCCTCATGGCGACGCACCGGCCGAGCCATATCCGGCTTGCCGATCGCGTGCTGCGCCTGCGCGACGGGCAGGTGGAAGAACTCGACCAGCAGACGGCTCCCGGCGGCCCCCGTCCGACGAGGGCTCCGGTCGGCGCTTCGGTGGCCAACGCTGCCTTCGCGAACCTGTCTGCCGCCAACAGCTCGAAAGTTGCATGATGAGCACGACTGCAGCATCCGCCAGAAACGGCGAAATTCTTCCCGCGACGATTGACAGCCGGAGCCTTCCCCGTGCAAGCCGCCAGCCGCGCCCAGACGGTCACGTCCTGGCGCTCGAGGAGCTGCGCGTGCGCGGATTGGAGCGTACGGTGGTGCTCGGGACCGGGCTTCTCGTCGCCGCAGGCTTGTGCTGGGCGGCCCTGGCCCGCGTTCCCGAGGTCGCGGTCAGTGTGGGTGAGATCGCCCCGACGGTCGCGCCCGCTCCGGTTCAGCATCTCGAAGGCGGAATCGTCGCCGAGGTGCTCGTGAACGAAGGCGACGTGGTCGAGGAAGGCCAGGCCCTGCTGCGCATGAACGATGCCGTGGCCCAGACGGAGCTGGCGCAAGCCCGGCACCGGCTCGAATCCCTGCAATTGCAGGCCCAGCGCCTGGCAGCTGCCGCTGACGGCAATACGGTCGTTATGGATGCGCATGGCCGCCAGGGGCCTGTGGCCCGCATCACAGCTCATGCGGGTGCGGATGCGCAGGCTGTACCGCCCCTGACTTCGGGTCTCTTCGTCGAGCCCCAGCGTGCCGCGCTGAATGCGCGGCTAAAGGCGCTGGCCGATCGTGTTTCGGTTCTGCAGGAACAGGTCGCCCAGAGACGCAGCGATCTGGCGACACTGGCGGGGCAGATCTCCGCTGTACAGGAGCAGATGGAGCTGCATGCGAAGGAACTCGGGATCCGCGAGGAACTCGCCCGCAACGGCTTGACGACACGGCTCTCGGTCCTGGAAGCCCAGCGGCTCCTCATGGGCGCGAGGGCCGAGCATGAGCGGTTGACCGGACAAAGCGCGACGGCTCAACGCAGCCTCGCCGAGGCCGAGGCCCGTGTCGTCGAGGCCCAATCTGCTGCGGTGGATGAGGCACGTCAGGACGCCGCACGCGTTGCCCTCGAGATTGCCGAGACCACCGAGATGGTCCGCAAGCTGGAGGACCGCGCGGAGCGCGTCATGCTGCGCGCTCCCATCGACGGCGTTGTACGCGGTCTTGCGGTGCATCGTCCCGGCACCGTGCTGCCGCCCGGCGGTCTTGTGGCGGAGATCATGCCCCAGGATACGCAGCTCGTGGCGGATGTCCGTCTGATGCCGCGCGACATCGGCTTCATCGAGATCGGTCAGCCGGTCCATGTGAAGGTCCAGGCTTTCGACTATGCCCGTTTCGGCTCGATCGAGGGTACGGTGGAGCGTGTTTCGGCGGGCACGTTCCTCGATGAACAGCGGCAGCCGCACTATCGTGCGCGCATTGCGCTCAAGCAGCAGCATGTCGGTCACGATCCGCGCTATGCGCAGCTTGTTGCGGGCATGACCGTCCAGGCGGACATCACGACCGGTACCAAGACAGTCCTGCAATACCTGCTGAAGCCGATCTATTCGGCTATGGCTGCATCCTTCCACGAGCGCTGAGCACATTCATGACCCAGCAACCCGATCTGACCATTCCCTTCGATGCCAGCGTCGTCGATGAGGAGGCCCTGCGTGCCCTGCGCGCCGTTCAGCGCATGGTCCCCGTGGGGGATGGGGGCGCCAGTGGAAACCTCGTCGGAGGGACGGAGGCGGTTGCGGCCTTCGGCATGGTGCCGGGAGCGCCGTCCGGAGAAGGCGCGGGTGATTTGCATGGCATGGCGCCTCTCTCCGCGCCGTCCGCGACGCGTCCGGTCGATGCATCGGTGGAAATGCCGGACGCGCACGCTCAGGCCGGCTCGGCGACGGTGCCGGATGCTCGGCTGCCGGAACCGGCCTCGTTTTCATGGCCCGAATCCCACTCGGCCACATCTCCGAGGAGCGCAACGTCGCGCGGATCTTCCGGCAGCGCTCTGCCCGTGCAGAATATGACGGCACCATCGGATATTTCGACCACTACAACGGCGCAGGTTCCGTCTCCGGACGCAGCATCGACGTTCACTCCCCCTGACATCGACCAGCCGGACCCCGAGGAGCCGCGGGACACTGCGGCTTCTCCTCCCGTTGTTCGTGTCACCGATGCGGAAGGGCAGGAGGATCAGGCGATTGCACTCGATCTTTCGGCGGCCCTGAGCGATACGGATGGCTCGGAAGTCCTCCTGATCACGATCTTCGGTCTTCCCGAAGGCGCAACCCTGACGCACGGCACGCGCCAATCCGACGGGAGCTGGAGCGTCTCGCCCGCCGACCTTCCCCATCTCTCGCTCATCCCGCCTCTGAACTTCTCAGGCTCCTTCAACCTCACCATTCGTGCCACGTCACATGAGATGAGTGGTGGGACGGCTCTCGTCGACGCAACGTTCAAGGTGCAGGTGCATGCGGTGGCCGATGCCCCGGCGGTGACGGTTGCCGATGCTCACGGCCAGGAGGACACGACGGTGAGCCTTGCCGGGCTGGGCGGCGCGCTACGCGACACGGACGGCTCCGAGAGCCTCAGCTTCGTGCTCAGCGGAGTGCCGGCCGGCGCGACCCTGAGCGCCGGCACGGCTCTCGGTGGAGGCCGCTGGGCCCTGACGCCGGCGCAACTGGAAGGCCTGGCACTGACCCCGCCGCCGCAGGCCTCCGGGACCTTCACTCTCACGCTCACCGCGATCGCGACCGAGAGCGAGCCCGGCGTGCCGAGCGCCCGGACCTCTGCCACGTTCACGGTCACTCTGGATCCGGTCGTGGATGCCGGCAGCATCAGTGGCACGAGCGAGGGCTTTGAAGATACGGCGATCCTGATCCAACCCACCTTCGTTACGCCGGATATGGACGGATCGGAGATCTGGGCGGCTTTCACCCAGGTGGCGGGCCTGCCGCCGGGCGCGTCGTTGAACCGCGGCTCCGAGATCGCCCCCGGCGTGTGGCAGGTCTCGACCGCCGACCTCCGCGCCGGGCTTGTCACGGTCCGGCCGGCACAGCACAGCGACGAGGATTTCACCCTCACATTGACGACATCCCTGACGGACAGCGCCAACGGCACGACCGTCGGCCGGGTGGTGACGGGAACCCACGCGGTCACCGTCACGGCCGTTGCGGATGCCCCCGTTGTGTCTGCTGCAGATGTGACGGGGGACGAAGATCGGCCGATCCCTCTCGACCTCTCTGCCGCCCTCGTCGACCCAGACGGATCGGAAATCCTGACGGTGAGCATCCTCGGCGTGCCGCCCGGCGCCTCGCTGTCGCATGGGACGCGCCTGGCCGACGGCAGCTGGAATGTGCCTCCCGCCGATCTGGCGCATCTTTCCATCACGCCGCCAAAGGATTTCTCGGGAACGATCGACCTCACGCTTCAGGCGACGACCCGCGAAACCTCGAACGGATCGACGGCGACGCGGAGCAGCGCCTTCCAGGTGCATGTCGACGACGTGTCCGACGCTCCGCTGGTGACCGTCCATGACGCATCTGGGCTCGAGGACAAGTGGATTTCGGTCGATCTTTCTGCCGCCTTGACCGATACGGACGGATCGGAAGTCCTCCTGGTCAGCATCATCGGTGTGCCTGCCGGCGCTTCGATGTCCCACGGCAGCCGTGGAGCGGATGGGAGCTGGCAGGTCGATCCGGCGGATATGGCTGATCTTTCCATCCTGCCGCCGAAAAACTATTCCGGCACGTTCGACCTGACCCTGCGGGCGGTCTCGCGGAGCACGAACGGCGCAACGGCAACGACCGATGCTTCGTTCCAGGTTCATGTGGATGCGGTTGCCGACGCTCCGGACGCCAGCGCCACTGATTCAGCAACCAGGGAGGATCAGCCTGTCGGGCTCGATCTTTCGGCGGCGCTGACGGATACCGACGGCTCGGAAGTGCTCTCGGTGGTGATCGAAGGGCTTCCGAAGGGAGCTCAGCTGTCCGCGGGCATCGACAATGGCGATGGCACCTGGACTCTCTCCCCCTCGGACCTCGCCGGATTGAAGGTGACGCCTCCCGCGGACTGGAGCGGCACCATGGAGCTGACCCTGGTTGCCCAATCGCGGGAAATCTCCAACGGGTCGGCGGCGACCACGCGCGTGCCTTTCAAGGTCGATGTGGAAGCGGTCGCCGATGCTCCGACCATTATCGTCCATGATGTCAGGGGCCTGGAAGATACGCCGATCGCGCTGAACCTCTCAGCCATGCTGAAGGACCAGGATGGCTCGGAGGTTCTGTCGGTCAGGATCTTCGGCGTGCCGACAGAAGCCTCCCTGTCCCACGGCATCCGTCAGGCGGATGGCACCTGGAACGTGTCGGCGTCCGATCTTCCTTCTCTGAAGCTCACGCCTCAGAAGGATTTTTCGGGCACGCTCGACCTGCGCATCGAGGCGAGCGCGCAGGAGAACAACGGCGACACGGCGACGAGCACGGCCGATTTCCGAGTTCGGGTCGGCGCGGTTGCCGATACGCCCGACGTGACCGTGGTCAACTTCTCCGGCCGCGAGGATGAACCTATTGCACTCACGGGCCTGGGCGGAGCCCTGCGCGACCTCGACGGTTCGGAGAGCCTGAGCTTCGTCCTCACAGTGCCTCCAGGCGCTAAACTCAATGTCGGCATCGAACAGGCGGATGGCCGCTGGCTCCTTACACCCGCCCAGCTCGGAGGCGTGGTCCTGACGCCACCTCCGCATGGGTCGGGCCGTTTCGAGCTGACGCTGACAGCCGTCGCCACCGAGAGCGAAGCCGGTGTACCAAGCGCGCGCAACTCGGCGAAGTTCACGGTCGATCTCGATCCCGTGCTGGACACGGGAACGATTTCGGGAGCGGCGAGTGGCAACGAGGATACCTGGATCACGCTCAGTCCGACGTTCGACACGCCTGACAGGGACGGTTCCGAAACCTGGTCGGAATTCACGCAGGTTTCCGGCGTGCCGCTTGGCGCCAGGCTGAACCAGGGCGTCGAGCTATCGACGGGTGTCTGGCAGGTCTCCACGGCCAATCTTCGAGCCGGCCAGGTGAGCATCCGTCCTGCACTGAACAGCGATGACGACTTTAGCCTGACATTTCGGGCGACCCTGACCGACAGCGGGAACGGAAAAGCCGTGAGCCAGGAGGTGACGGGCACCAATCTGGTGACGGTCGCGGCCGTGGCGGATAGGCCGACGGTGATCGCAGCGAACGTCTCGGGCAAGGAAGACCTGGAAATCCCTCTCAACCTCTCGGCCAGCCTCGTAGACACTGATGGGTCGGAAACCCTGACGGTCAGGATTTACGGCGTTCCGGCCGGAGCGTCCCTCACGAAAGGCACGGTCCAGTCCGATGGTTCGTGGCTTGTGAGCTCCACCGACTTGCCGGATATCGCCTTTAGGCCGCCAGCAGATTTTTCCGGCACGGTCGACCTGAAAATTCGAGCGACGGCGAGAGAGACGTCCAACGACAAAACGGCTTCGAGGGAAGTTGCCTTCCAGGTGAATGTCGATGCCGTCGCCGATGCGCCGGGCCTGCGCGTCGCTCCGGCCGTGGGCGACGAGGACACGGCGATTCCGCTGAACATGACGGCTTGGACGACCGACCGGGATGGTTCGGAAAGAATCGTCGAGTTCCGGATCACGGGCATTCCCGATGGGGCCGTCGTACGGGCCGGCGGGATGGAGCTGGTTGTTGTCGACGGGCGCGTTGTGGTTGATCCCACGCAGGTGAACAGCCTGACCATCACGCCTCCCGCACATTCGGATGAGGACTTTACCTTGAGAGTGTCCGCCGTCTCGGCGGAGCCCAACGGCAGCATGGCCGAGAGCGAGCCGCGGGACCTTCCGGTGACGGTTCGCGCGGTGGCCGATGCTCCCATCATGAACGTGACAGGAGCCAGCGGCCTCGAGGACGGGCCAATCGCTCTCAATCTCACGGCGACTTTGCCGGACGATGACGGATCAGAGGCGCTCAGCTTCGTGATCAGGGGAGTGCCCGATGGCGCAATCCTCTCCCACGGAACCTATCGGGGCCCGGGCGTCTGGTCCCTGACGGCCGAGGAGGCAAGGCAGGTGACGCTGCAGCCTCCCGCCGACTTTTCGGGAACCATCAATCTCGTCGTGACAGCCATCACGCAGGAGAGGCGGGGAGGCAGCCAGGCGACGACGTCTGTCAACTTCCCCGTCGAGGTGAGGGCCGTCGTGGACGCGCCGGCCGTCGGCGGCCTCGACGGAACCTCCGGGAACTGGGGGACGATGCACGGAAGGGAGGATCAGCCCATCGCGCTGAATCTCGATCCGGGCCTGAGGGACAGGGATGGCTCGGAAAAGGTCGTCGGCGACATTCTCGTCAGCGGCATCCCCGACGGGGCCGTACTGCGCCTGGCAAATGGCACAATCGTCACCGCCGACGGGAACGGGATCTACAGGATCTCCGCCCGCGACATGGCCGGGGTGACGCTGACCATGCCGCCCGACAGCGATAAGGCAGCCATCCTGACCGTCAGAATGACGATCGAGGACAACGGCGTTCAAGCAACCATCGGCGGAGAGATGGTGGTGGACCCGCTCGGGGATGCCGATCAACCTGTCGTGACGTTCAAGGAAGCGCGTGGCGAGGGCCACAACAGCGTGAATCCGGACGAGGGCCTGATCCCGCTTCACATCGCGGCTGTTCCTGGCGACACGGACGGCTCCGAAACGCTCTACATCTGGATCCGGAATGTCCCGAACGGAGCAACCCTGTCGGCCGGAATTCCGGTTGGCGATAAGGTATGGCTGGTGCCGGTGGAAGCTCTCCCCACGCTCTCCATCCGACCGCCGGCGGGATTTACGGGAAGCTTCAACCTGACCGTGACCGCCGTCGGCGTCGAGCGCGAGGGCGACCAAACCGATTGGTCCGAGCTTGTCCCGGTGACTGTCACCACGCCTGCCGGCGGAGGTGGAGATGGAGGTACCGGCGATGGTGGATCGGGCACGACCCCGACGCCACCCTCCGCTCCGGATGCTCAGGCTCCCAGGCTGGAAGTCGCCGACGCGGCAACCGACGAGGATGGCAGCGTTGCCCTGTCGATCAAAGCCACCACGAACGACACCGATGGCGGCCGGGAAGTTCTGGGAATTCGGATCGAAGGTGTCCCGGAAGGGGCTCGCCTGTCGGTCGGCGTGAGGGATCCCTGGACGGGCGCCTGGGTACTGCAGCCGGGTCAGTTGAACGAGGTGCGCCTTATTCCGCCCCCGGACTTCTCCGGTACGATCAGGCTTAAGGTCACCGCAGTCTCGACAGAAGCCACCGGAGATCAGGCAACCACGGAACTCCCCCTCGACATCGAGGTCGAGGCCGTGGCGGACAATGCCGTCATCGTCGCAGCGCCTGCCGCAGGAACAGAGGATGTCGAGGTGCCGTTGAACCTCGCCGTCACGGCGGGAGACCGCGACGGCAGCGAAACGGTCACGTCGGTCGTCATATCCGGTCTTCCGGCAGGTTCCCGTCTCGAAGGAACGGGCATCACGGATCTCGGCGGCGGAAAGTGGTCGGTTGATCCAGCAAGCTTGGGGAGCCTGCGCTTCGTGCCGCCGGCCAACAAGTACGGTACTTTCGACCTGAAGGTCGAGGCCACAACCCAGGAGGCGAGCAACGGCCATACGCGGGAGACGGTTCGGACGATCGCCGTTTCGGTCACCCCATCCGCCGATGCTCCCGTTGTCGCCGTGCATGATGCGGCCGGGAAGGAGGATGGAACTATCGCACTCGACCTTTCGGCTGCGCTGACGGATACCGATGGCTCCGAAGTGCTCTCGGTGGTGATCGAGGGATTGCCGGAAGGTGCGCGCCTCTCCAAGGGCATCAACAACGGCGACGGCAGTTGGACACTCACGCCGTCACAGCTCTCGGGACTGACGGTGACGCCACCGGCCGACTGGAGCGGGACCATGAATCTCACCATGTCGGCGCATGCACGGGAGATTTCCAACGGCTCGGTGGCAACCACCCGTGCCACGTTCCAGGTGCAGGTCGACGCCGTGGCTGACACGCCGGTTGTGAGCGCTCGCGACATAGCCGGCCTGGAGGATCAGCCGATTGCCCTCAACCTCTCGGCCGCGCTCACCGACAGGGACGGATCCGAAGTGCTGACGGTGGTCATCTCGGGAATGCCGGCCGGCGCCACCCTCACATATGGCACGCGCCAGCCCGACGGGACCTGGATCGTCTCCCCGGCCGATCTGCCGCGCCTTGCGGTCACGCCGCCGCAGAATTTCTCCGGCCAGTTCAATCTCACCGTGCGCGCCACGTCCAGAGAGGACAATGGCGAAACCGCCACGAGCGAGGCGACCTTCCGGGTCCATGTCGATGCCGTGGCGGATGCGCCGGATGTCACGGTGGTCGATTTTTCGGGCAACGAGGACACGAATATCAGGCTTACTGGCCTGGGAGGTGCACTGCAGGATACGGACGGCTCGGAGAGCCTGAGCTTTGTCCTCAGCGGCCTGCCGGATGGCGCGAGCCTCAATGCGGGCACCAAACAGGCGGATGGCAGCTGGCTGCTCACGCCGGCGCAACTCAACGGGTTGATCTTCACGCCCCCATCCCAGGCCTCCGGTACCTACACCCTCACGCTCACGGGAATCGCCAAGGAGAGTGCAGGGGGATCGACCGCTGCCACCACCCGGGACTTCACCATCAGCGTCAACCCAGTGGCTGATGGCGGTACGATCAATGGCGCGAGCGCAGGGGACGAGGATACCGCCATCCCGCTCGATCCGGTCTTCACGCTTCTCGACGACGACGGTTCGGAAACCTGGTCCGAGTTCACGGAGGTATCGGGGCTGCCGATCGGCGCGACCCTGAATCTCGGCTCGCAGCTGACGCCCGGCACATGGCAGGTCTCGACGGCCGATCTGCGCGCCGGTCTCGTGACGATCAATCTCGTGGAGCACAGCGACGCAGATTTCACGCTGACCTTGAAAGCGACCGTCACGGACAGCGGCAACGGCATCTCCGTGAGCCGGGATGTCACCGGCACGCATACCGTCACCGTGAACGCGGTCGCCGATGCGCCGACGGTGACGGCAGGGGATGCGACAGGGCAGGAGGATCACGCCATCAGGCTGAACCTGTCCGCTTCTCTCGTCGACACCGACGGCTCCGAGACCCTATCGGTCAGCATTCACGGGATCCCTGAGAACTTCAGGCTTTCGCATGGCGCTGCCGTCGGCAACGGGGCATGGCGAGTTCCTGCGGAACATCTCGCCGATCTGCAGCTCATTCCCGCGCAGGACTGGAACGGGACGCTGCATCTCACCCTTCAGGCGACCAGCACTGAGGCTGCCGGTGCGACTGCAACGAAGACGACGCCGTTCACCGTGACCGTCGAGGCGGTGAACGATGCGCCGGAACTGACACTGACGGCCCCGGACCACGGAGCGGTCGGTGCGCATCAGGTGGACGCGATCAGCGCCGCACAGGCCCGTGATATCGACAGTTCGCAGCTCGGCGGCGCGACCATCACGCTGTCCGGAGCGCAGCCCAGCGACCGCCTCGATTTCGAGGGCTACGCCCTCCACAGCGAGAACGGGCGTGTCATGATCGGCGATACCGGAATCGAGCTCGTGGGCGGCGGATATGCCGCGGGTGCCCTGATCCTGAGCGGCAATGCTGCGCCCGAGACCTATGCGGCCGTGCTGCAGTCCCTGGTGCTGGAGAGCGGGGACGCATCCGGTCTCGCCGCCGGAACGCGCAACATTTCAGTGACGTTGCGCGACAGCGACGGAGCGATCTCCTTGCCGAGAAGCGTCGAAGTCGTCGTGGACGATCCTCCGCCATCCCATCCTGAAGCGCGCGGCCTCACAACCGCTTCCGATGCCGGAGCCACGCAGGATCTGGCCGGCTCCGACATTCTTCTGCTGATGGCGGACGGGGCGATGGACCCCGGCCACGAGACCGGCAGCGGATGGACGGAGCAGATCGGCGCCGGCGGCCACGCCACGGGGCCAGGGGCACACGCGCCCATAGACCTTGCCCAGCCTGCCTCCGACCACATCCAGCCCGTGGACGGACTCCAGATCGACGCCGCGAGATCCCACTGGACGTGAGGACGTTTTCAGCCAAAGCGGGCCTCTGTCCGTCGAGGCGGGCCGTTTCAGTTGACGCGTCCGGGGCCGCGGCCTTAGAGAAGGCCTGGAGCGAGAGTGGATTACACCGACGCTGGAGGGGTGGCCGAGTGGTTTAAGGCAGCGGTCTTGAAAACCGCCGTGGGTGCAAGCCCACCGTGGGTTCGAATCCCACCCCCTCCGCCATCCATGTTAGCCCATCTCGTTGACGGAGGATTTTTAGCGAAGCAGTGACGCTTTCCTTCGATGCCCGCCACGAAACGTCCAACATGCGTGCGTCTCTTTGGCCGAATATCTGACTAATTTAAGTGTGGCTTGGTTCTGCGTTCGACGGGTGCCGATGAATTCCAGGGCGTCGACCCGGCGGAACATCGTCAAGCTTTCGTCCAAATCAGGATCGCTGACGATCTGCGGACGGTACGGGGAGAATCCCGAAAACTCTTCTTGGATACCCTTAGATATGTGCCGGCAAAATTATCTTACCTGGAATAAATCTAAGTAAGACGGATCGGCTGTCGTAATATTATACGCCATCAACGATGGTAGGTAATCCATTATAGGCAGATATATTTTCGGTCCGCCACAATCTCATCTATTTTGCACTCAAATACTTGATGAGCTGCAACCGTTCATCGGCAGATTGTCATGATTGCGCTGGAAAGCCCCGCTTCGGCACGCTTCTTCTTTAACTTCATCTCAGATGTAGAAGTGATCAATGACGAGACAGGAGTCGATCTGTCGACCGAGGGCGATGTGGTCGGCCACATTGCTCACGCCCTCGAGGATCTTTATCGGGACAGCTCCTTCGCCTCGGCCGAGTGGGATGGCTGGCGGATCGTGGTCACCGATTGGACCGGCCAACCGGTCCTCAGCATGATCCTTGGCGATTCCAGCCGGGGGAGCAACGAACTCTGCAGTATCGCAGGGGATTTTGAACCCCATGCGCCCATTGGAGCGCATCACGTCAGGTGCCCCCATCTCTTGAGCTGACTGCCCGGGCATTCCCCCAACAGGTTGGTAGAAGGCGAGGGCGGCTCCACGCTCATCGATGAACCGCGCCTAGGGATCATAGGAAGCCTCGTTGCATGGCGCTCCAGACCGGGCGCCTTCATCCGGGATTGCGGCCAGGCGGGCAGGGGCTTGTTAACCAAATCTCCTCAAAATGCTCTCGAGAATCCGTTGACGGGTAGAATCTGAACTACCGATGTAGATCGGTGACAGATTTTGAGAGATTTCTGCCGAGAGCCTTCCCCTAAGATGCTGTTCCGAATAACGAAAATCTGTGCACTGGATGGACCGGCAGCCTCGCCGAGTCTCAGTTCGTCAACAGGCCGGTGCCCGTCCGCGCGCCTGAACATCGATGAAGCGGCATGCAAGGTATCTCTCGCATCCATTTGATATAGAAGCTTTTCTTGCCAATTGTAATCCTGTTCCATTCTCTGCAGCTTTGCCATTGACAAGCGCGGCTGTTTAACGTCCTTTTAAGGACCCGAAAACACCTTGGCTTGATGTCCGGGCATGGATCCCATGTGCCGTACGGACGACAGGATGCGAGACGATATGCCTTGTGATCGCGCTGAAGCGAAAACCGGATTGAAGGGGAAAGACTCCTCCTTCAATCATTGGACTCTCCTCCGCGTCGCAGGCGTGACGGCCATCGCCCTGACGGCAGCCAATTGCTCCTCGAACGTCAGGGGGGGCATCGACCCCAAATATGGCGTTGCTCCGAGCCCGAAAGTCGTAGCCGACGGCCAGCCGATCCCGAAGGGCGGCGGCCGCCAGATGGTGGGCAAGCCCTATACCGTTGCAGGCCGGACCTACGTTCCGAACGAAACGCCTCGCGCCAGCGAAGGCTTGGCCTCCTGGTACGGGGCCAATTTCCATGGCCGCATGACGGCGAATGGCGAGGTCTTCGACCGAGATTCCATCGCAGCGGCCCATACGACCATGCCGTTGCCGAGCTATGCCCGCGTCACGAATCTGCAGAACGGGCATTCGATGATCGTCCGAGTGAACGATCGCGGACCGTTTCATGGGAATCGAGTCATCGATGTCTCCGAGCGTGCCGCCTCTGCCCTTGGCTTCCGCCAGGCGGGGACCGCGCGGGTGCGAGTCGAGTATGTCGGCCGCGCATCCACGAACGGCAGTGACGACCGGATCCTCCTGGCGAGCCTGAGGACCGACGGCTCGCCGGCCGCTCTGACCGGCTCGGCTCCGACGATGATCGCCCAGGCCGCGCCCCAGTCGAACGCGCCTCGCCAAGCCATCGCGCTTCGCAGCTACGAGCCTGATGACGAGGCCGATACGGCGCCGGTCCGCACAGCGCAGCCCGTCGGCTCCAGCGTTGTCGCCAGCAACGTGCCGCTCCCGCCCGAGCGTCCCTTCGACCTCGGAACGATCCCGAGCGCGGCAAGCCCGGTCGCGCGGATCAGCTCGGTGGCGCCCGCATCGCGTCCGGTGGTCGCCAGCCTTTATGAGAGGCCGGCATCCGGCAATACGCAGCCTGGCTTCCAGAGAAGCGGCGCATATATGTCTGCCGATCCTTCCAAGTTCGCGCTTCGTTAGTCCACGAACTGATCTCGACCTGCCCCAAGTGCCACCACGCACAGTCGAGCGTGGCTAGCGCATCGTGCGAAAAAGTGGATCCGGTTTTTCGCGAAGAACGATGCGCCAGCCTATAGAAGCATCGGGCTCAAAAGTGGGCCCACTTTTGGGTCCGATGCTTTCGGCGTTGATTTGTTGTTGACGCGCTACAGATTCGGGGTCTCCTAGGGGAGTATCCTGGAGAAGTTGACGATGCGTCACGTTAAGATCGCCCAGTGCCTGGCGGCGATTGCTTTTGCATGGGGCACCCTCTCTCTCGCCTGGCCGCAATCGGCGCTGGCGCAAGGCTTTCAGACCACCGCCCCCACGGCCATTCTCATGGATGCGGGAAGCCATGCGGTTCTCTTCGAAAAGAGTGCCGATGAGCTGACCGCACCGGCCAGCATGGCCAAGACCATGACGGCCGAAGTGATCTTCAACGAGATCAAGAGCGGACGCCTGAATTTCGACAGCGAGTTCATGATCTCCGAGAATGCCTGGCGCAAAGGGGGAGGGGGATCGGGCGGCTCGTCCATGTTCGCCAAGGTGAACACCTCCGTCAGGCTGGAGGATCTGCTGCGCGGGCTTATCGTTCAATCCGGCAACGACGCCGCAATCGCCCTTGCCGAGGGAATTGCCGGAACGGAAGAGAATTTTGCCCGCATGATGAACGAGCGGGCCAAGCAGATCGGCCTCACGAAGTCGACATTCCGCAATGCGACGGGCTACGGCCACCCGGAGCAGAAGACGACCGTCAGGGACCTGGCGAAACTGTCCCTGCACCTCATCGAGACCTATCCGGATCTCTACAAGATCTTCGGCGAGCGCGAATTCACCTGGAACAAGATCCGCCAGCAGAACCGCAACCCGCTGCTGTTCCTCGACATCGGGGCGGACGGGCTCAAGACGGGCAACATCGACGAGTCCGGCTATGGATTGATGGGTTCCGCTGTCCAGAACGACCAGCGCCTGATCGTCGTGGTGAACGGCCTCAAGTCGGCCAAGGATCGGGCGGCCGAATCCCGCAAACTCCTCGACTGGGGCTTCAGGGCGTTCGAGACCCAGCAGCTCTTCGCCGAAGGGCAGGTGGTTGGCGAAGCTCAGGTTTTCGGTGGGAACAGGCGGTCGCTGCCGCTTGTGTCCAAGAAGCCCATTCGTGTACTTGTGCCTCGTGGGGATGGCGAACGGGTGACCGCACGCATCATCTACACCGGTCCTCTGAAGGCTCCTATCCAGAAGGGGGCCGAGGTGGCCCGGCTCCAGGTCAATCGCGGGGACATGCAGGCTCTCGAAATGCCGCTTTACGCCAATGAGGACGTCCAGGAAGGGACCCTGAGCCAGCGGGCCCTGGACGGCCTGCTGGAATTCAGCACGGGCTGGGTCCGCCGCGCTTTCACGAGCGTGATCGAAGGCATTTGATGGCAGGCCGTTTCATCACGTTCGAAGGCGGGGAGGGCGCGGGCAAATCGACCCAGATCGCGAGGCTCAAAACCCGGCTTGAGCAGCTCTCCCAGCCTGCTCTCGTGACCCGCGAGCCCGGCGGCTCTCCGCAGGCCGAGGAGATCCGCGCCTTCATTCTGGGAGGCCATGCCAAGCATCTCGGGCCTTTCGCGGAAGCCCTGCTCTTTGCCGCAGCCCGCATCGATCACCTCGACAAGACCATCGAGCCGGCCCTCAAGGCCGGAACCCATGTCCTGTGCGACCGGTTCGCGGACTCGACCCGGGCCTATCAGGGCTCCCTGGGTAACATCGACAGGGGCCTGATCGACCAGCTCGAGAAGGTGACTCTCCGAAGCATCAAGCCCGACCTGACCCTGATCCTCGACCTTCCTGCCGAGATCGGCCTTGCCAGAGCCGGCGCGAGGCAGGCGGGGAAAGGCGAGGGGGCGGATCGGTTCGAGGAAGAGGATCTTTCCTTCCATCAGTCTCTCCGTCAGGCCTATCTGTCCATTGCCCGCGCCGAACCGAAACGCTGCGTCGTGATCAATGCGGACCAGGATCCGGATGAGGTCGAAACGGCGATCTGGGCAGCCCTGCGTGAGCGCCTGCCCCGAATGACGGAACCCGCGGTGAGGCCCCTCGATGTCGCGTGACGATCAGGATATAGCCGAACCGGATCAGTTCGATGGAGCGCCCCATCCGAGGGAGCAATTCGCCTTCTTCGGCCATCGGGAAGGCGAGGCGGCCTTCCTGGAGGGGCTGCGCAGCGGCCGCCTTCACCACGCGTGGCTGATCGGCGGAGCCCAGGGGATTGGCAAGGCCACCCTGGCCTACCGCGTTGCGCGCGCTGTCCTCGATCCCCAAAAGAGCCGCGATCGGGCCATTTCAAGCCTGGATGTGCCGAGCGATACGAACGCGGCGCGGCAGGTCGCGGCTCTTTCTCACCCCAACCTGGCGGTTCTGCGCAGGGCCCCGGCCACGGACAAGAAGGGGCCTTCGGCGACCATTCCGGTCGAGGCGGTCCGCCGGGCGCTCGGCATGTTCGGCTCCACGGCAGCCGACGGGGGATACAGGGTCTGCATCGTCGACAGCGCCGAGGATCTCACGATCTCGAGCGCCAATGCCCTGCTCAAGGTGATCGAGGAACCGCCGCCGCGCTCGCTCTTCCTGATCGTCAGCCACGCGCCTCAGAGAGTTCTCCCGACCATCCGTTCGCGCTGCCGGCGCCTTCTGCTCCGTCCGCTGGACGATCACGACATCAAAGCGACCATCGCGTCTCTCGGCGCCCCCTGGACGGACATTCCGGCCGATCTGGTCGATCAGGCCCTTCGCTACGGCGAAGGCTCGGTCCGGCGCACTCTGGACCTGCTCGATGCGGACAAGGTTGCCTTCATCGATCAGGTCACGCGGCTTCTGAACGGATTGCCCAAGGCCGATACCAAGCAAGTTATGGCCCTCGCAGAAGCTCTCTCCCGGCGCGACGCGGACGACAGCTACGAACTGGCCCTGGAAACCGTCCAGCGCTGGGTGTCGGAGAGGCTCCACGAGCGGGCAGGGCTCGGCGCATCCCGCCTTGCGCCTTTGGTGGAGGTATGTGAGAAGATCGGCCGTTCGGCGCGCGAGATCGACGTATTCAACCTCGACCGCCGGCCCTTCATCCTGACGATGTTCGACGATCTCGCCGATGCGGTTCGGCGGGCGGCTTGAAGCCTCGTCCGAGGGGTTCTTGATTTCAAGGCTTAGGATCCGACATGGCCGACAAGCAGAAATTCTATATCACCACGGCTATCTCGTACCCGAATGGGGCGCCCCATATCGGCCATGCCTACGAGGTCGTCGCATCCGACGCGATCGCACGCTTCAAGCGCATCGACGGCTATGACGTGTTCTTCATGACGGGCACGGACGAGCACGGCCTGAAGATCCAGCAGACGGCCGACAAGAGCGGCACCACGCCGAAAGCCTTCGTCGACGAGATGGCGGCCAAGTTCAAGGCCATGGCCGACCGCCTCGACTGTTCCTATGACCGGTTCATCCGGACCACCGATCCCGACCACCTGCCCTCGACCCAGGAGCTCTGGCGCCGGATGCAGGAGAAGGGCGATATCTACCTCTCGAAGTATTCCGGCTGGTACTCGGTCCGGGACGAATCCTATTTCGACGAGAGCGAGCTGACGAAGCAGCCCGACGGCAGCTGGCGCGCTCCCACCGGCGCGCCGGTGGAGTGGATCGAGGAGGAAAGCTACTTCTTCCGCCTGTCCGCCTACCAGGACCGGCTCCTCGCCCATTACGAAGCCAATCCCGACTTCATCAGCCCCGAGACCCGGCGCAACGAGATCGTCAGCTTCGTCCGGTCCGGCCTGCAGGACCTCTCGATCAGCCGCACGACCTTCAAATGGGGCCTGCCGGTTCCAGGCGATCCGAAGCACGTCATGTATGTGTGGATCGACGCCCTCAACAATTACGTGACCGGCTGCGGCTTCCCGAACGAGAACGATCCACGCTGGCATTTCTGGCCGGCGGACGTGCATATCATCGGCAAGGACATCGTGCGCTTCCACACGGTCTACTGGCCGGCCTTCCTCATGTCGGCCGAGCTGCCGCTGCCGAAGCGTGTCTTTGGGCACGGCTTCCTGCTCAACAAGGGCGAGAAGATGTCCAAGTCGGTGGGCAACGTGGTCGACCCGTTCGACCTCGCCGACACCTATGGCGTGGACCAGATCCGCTATTTCTTCATGCGGGAAGTGCCTTTCGGGCAGGACGGGAACTATTCCCACGAAGCCATCGTCAACCGCATCAATGCGGACCTGGCGAACGATCTCGGCAACCTGGCCCAGCGCTCCCTCTCGATGATCGCGAAGAACTGCGATGCCGCCGTGCCGCAGCCGGGCGAGTTCACCCAGGCCGACCAGGACATCCTCTGGCTGGCCGATGCCTTGCCCGGGAAGGCGAGGGCGGCCATGAAGGATTTCGCCGTCCATACGACGCTGGCGGAAATCTGGGCCGTGGTGGCCGAGGCCAACCGCTATTTCGCCTCCCAGGAACCATGGGTGCTTCGCAAGAGCGACCCGGCGCGCATGAACACGGTGCTCTACGTGACGGCGGAGATATTGCGGGCGGTGGGCATCCTGGCTCAGCCGTTCGTCCCGACGGCCGCGGCCAAGCTCCTGGATCTTCTGGCAATTCCGGCGGAGGGCAGGGCGATTGCAGCGGTTGGGCCGGAGCATCGTCTGGCGGCCGGGACGCCCCTGCCGCAACCGGCGCCGATTTTCCCGCGTTATGTCGAGGCGGAGGCGTCCTGACGCATCCGCTTTGATCGGCCCCCGGGCCCTCAGCGGAAGCGTGCGATGTACACCAACTTCATGTTCGCGACCGGGATCGAGAACAGCATCCCGACCATCAACAATGGCCGCACTCGCATCGACCAGATGGAGAAATGCGGCCATTACACCCACTGGCGGACGGATTTCGATCTTCTGGACGAGCTGGATGTCCAGGTCCTGCGCTACGGCCCGCCGCTTCACAAGACCTTTATCGGCCCGGGGCGCTACGACTGGACCTTTGCCGACATGACTTTCGGCGAGATCCTGCGCCGCGACATCATTCCCATCGTCGATCTCTGCCATTTCGGCGTCCCGGACTGGATCGGGAATTTCCAGAATCCGGATTTCCCCGATCTTTTCGCAGCTTACGCGGAAGACTTCGCACGCCGCTTCCCCTGGGTTCAGCTCTACACACCCATCAACGAGATGTTCATCTGCGCCCAGTTCTCGGCTGCCTATGGCTGGTGGAACGAGCAGTTGACCACCGACCAGTCCTTCGTGACGGCGCTCAAGCACATCGTGAAGGCCAATGTCCTGGCCATGGAGCGGATCCTCAGGGTCCGCCCCGATGCCCTGTTCATCCAGAGCGAGTCGTCCGAGTATTTCCACGCCGAGAACCCGGCCGCCATCAAGCCGGCCGAGATCATGAATGCCCGGCGTTTCCTGTCCCTCGACCTGAATTATGGCCGGCGTCTCGACTCGGAGATGTACGAGTTCCTGATGGATAACGGCATGAGCCGGGACGAGTACCACTTCTTCCTCAGCCGATCGTCGCTTCGCCATCACTGCATCATGGGGAACGACTATTACGTCACCAACGAGCACCGGGTCAGCGCGGATGGGCAGACACGGTGCTCGGGCGACGTCTTCGGCTACGACGAGATCACCCGGCAATATTACGACCGCTACATGCTGCCGGTAATGCATACCGAGACGAACCTCATGGAGGGTCCGACAGGTGAGGAGGCCGTCAACTGGCTCTGGAAGCAATGGGCGAATGTCCTGAGGGTCCGCAACACCGGGGTGCCGATCGTCGGATTCACCTGGTATTCGCTGACGGACCAGATGGACTGGGACACCGCTCTTCGAGAGGAAAACAACCGGGTCACGCCGGTGGGCCTCTATGACCTCGATCGCAACATTCGGCCTGTCGGACGACGCTACAAGCAGCTGATCCATGACTGGTGCGATGTGCTTCCGGCCCAGAGCGTGTGCCTGACGGTCCCGGTCGTTCGGCCGCAGGATCACGATGAGGCACCGATGCGCAGGCATCAGGACCGGATGCGCAAGATGCTGCACAAGGAAGCGAAGGAGGACGACGAACCGGTGGTGACAGCCCAGGGCGTGCGTCGGTAGACGAGGGCCGGGATCCGATCTATGCAACCCGTGCCGCTTGCAGCCGCAGAGGAGGGCGCCTTCACCGATGCTGGTCGATAGTCATTGCCACTTGGATTTCCCGGACTTTCAGAGACGCCTCCCCGAGGTCCTGGCTTCGGCCGCGGCTGCCGGAATCGGCCGGATGGTGACGATATCGACCCATGTGGCGCGCTTCGAGACCTACCGATCGCTGGCCGAGTCCCATGAAAGCATCTTCTGCACGATCGGCACGCACCCTCACAATGCGGCCACCGAGCCGGATGTGCCGGCCGAACGGCTGATCGAGCTCTCGCGCCATCCGCGCTGCATCGCCATCGGCGAGGCGGGCCTCGACTATCACTACGACAACAGCCCGCACGACGTGCAGCAGCGGGTCTTCCGCACACATATCGAGGCGGCGCGGGAAACCGGATTGCCCCTGGTCATTCATGCCCGCAACGCCGACGAGGACATGATCCGGATCCTGTCCGAGGAAATGGGGCGAGGGCGCTTCGATGCGGTTCTCCACTGTTTCTCCTCCGGAGAAAGACTGGCCCAGGTCGGTGTGGAGCTTGGGCTCTACGTCTCCTTCTCGGGCATTCTGACCTTCCGGAACTCGGAGGAGATCCGCCGGATCGCCGCAGCCGTCCCCCATGACCGGCTGCTCGTCGAGACGGATGCGCCCTATCTGGCCCCCGTCCCGCATCGCGGGAAAACCAACGAACCCGCCTATGTGGCTCACACGGCCCATGTGCTTGCGGACGTGATCGGCGTCACGGATCAGGAGATCGCGGCACTGACCACGGCCAATTTCTACCGCCTGTTCGCCAAGGCGGCCGCTGCCGACGCGGTCCAGGGGCTGGCATGAGCTTGAAAGTGACGATCCTCGGCTGCGGGTCCTCTGCCGGCGTGCCGCGCGTAGGTGTCGGCTGGGGCGCCTGCGATCCGACCAACCCGAAGAACCGCCGCAGGCGATGCTCCATCCTGGTCGAGAAACCCGGCCCCGAGGGTGTGACCACCATCCTGGTCGATACGGGCCCGGACTTGCGGGACCAGCTCCTCGGTGCCGACGTCCGGCGCCTGGACGCCGTTCTCATCACCCATGAGCATGCCGATCATATTCACGGCATCGACGACCTGAGGCCGCTCGCCATCGTCCAGCACCATCGGATCCCGATCTATGCCGACCGGATGACGAGCGAGCTGCTCCAGATGCGGTTCGGCTACTGCTTCGAGACGCCGGCCGGCAGCAGCTATCCGCCGATTTTGGAGATGCGCCATCTGAAGGCAGGCATGAAAGCGACGGTTCTCGGGCCCGGCGGCACCGTCGAGGCCTTGCCGTTCCGGATGATACACGGGGACATCGATGCCCTAGGCTTCAGGTTCGGCAGCATCGCTTACGCGCCGGACGTGAGCCAGATGCCCGACGAGAGCCTGCCGGCCCTGGAGGGCCTGGAGACCCTGATCCTGGATGCTCTGCGCTACACGCCACATCCGACGCATTTCTCGCTCTCGGAGGCCTTGCAGCTGATCGAGAAGGTCAAGCCGAGGCGCGCCATCCTGACGAACCTGCACACGGACCTGGATTACGAAACTCTGCGCCGTAAGCTGCCGCCGCATATCGAACCGGCTTACGACGGGCTGCAGATTGAGACGCGCTGAGCCTTAAGTCCCAAAGCCGCGGGGAGCCGAGAAACTCCGGCCCAAGCGGCCAAGCGTGTGTCTCCTCCCGAAAGCGCATCATTTTAAGTTCCATAATATATCTTATGCGAATTATAGATGCCGCTAAGCAGCGAGGTTTGCGAGCCCTCCTCTGGACCGTTAAGCAAATACGGCGAAACGGAAACCAAAAAGAGCGACGCAGGCAATCAAACCGTCTCGCGTCAATCAGAAGCAGAAGCGCGCTGCTTGCGCATTAACCAGTCCCGCGCCGAGGGTTTCGCGGACGCCAGGCCTCCATGTGTTATATCCGACCATGGAGAGACGAGGCTAAGTTGGGCGGCATACATGAACGCCTGGTGTTAATTTTCGTGATTCAAAGCTTGGGGCCGAAAACCTATCTCACCGGTCGCGAGCCACTAACCTGAAACCCAACTCGCGCCGGAGATACAATCCCTACACCCATCATGATGAACGACAGGAAGCCGTTAATCGATCGTTCTCCAACGTCGCCCATCGCGCGCCAGCAGGAAACCCGCCTCCTCCGGCCCAGATGAACCGGCGGGATAGAACTCCAGTCCCTTGGCTCCCGCTTTCGCCCAGGCATCGAGGAACGGCTGAACCACGGCCCATCCCGCCTCGACCCCATCCGCCCGCTGGAAGTGCAAGGCATCTCCCATCATGCAGTCATAAATCAGTGTCTCGTAGCCGGTGCTCGGGGCAACGTCGAAGTGATCCTTGTACTTGAAGGTCATGTCGACGCTGTCCGCCGCCAGCACTGGTCCAGGCACTTTGGCATTGAAGCGCAACGTGATGCCCTCATTGGGCTGGATCCGCAAAACCAGAAAGTTCTGACCAAGGTGATCGACGGAGGTTTGCTCAAACATCGAGATCGGCGCCTGCTTGAACTTGATCGCCACCTCCGTTCGGCGCACTGAGAGCGATTTGCCGGTTCTCAGGTAGAACGGCACGCCTGCCCAGCGCCAGTTGTCGACCTCGAGCCGAAGGGCCGCATAGGTTTCTGTGACACTGCCGGGTGCCACATGCTCGGCGTCCCGGTACGCCACCACCGGCTCATCGTGAACACGGCCGGCGCGATACTGCCCACGCACCGAGTTCGCCAGCGCTTCAGCCTCGCCCGGGATCCGGATTGCCGCCAGGGCCTCGGCCTTCGCATTCCGGACCCGCTCCGCCTCAAAGCGGGCGGGTGGCTCCATGGCAATCAACGCCAGCAGCTGGAACAGGTGGTTGGGCACCATGTCCCGCAACGCCCCTGTCCGGTCATAGAAGCGCCCTCGCCTCTCGACGTTGACGGTCTCCGCCACGGTAATCTGCACATGGTCGATGTGGTTGCGGTTCCAGATCGGCTCGAACAGGCCATTGGCAAAGCGCAACAGCAGGATGTTCTGGACGGTCTCTTTGCCGAGATAGTGATCGATGCGGTAGATCTGATCTTCGGTCAGGACCTCCAGAAGGGCGCGGTTGAGTGCCCGGGCTGACGCCAGGTCCGTCCCGAACGGCTTCTCGACCACCACCCGGCGCCACGAGCCCCCTGAGGTCCCCTCCTGGGACAGGCCGGCCCTCGCCAGATGGCGCGCAATGGGCTCAAAGGTATCCGGTGGCATGGCCAGGTAGAACAGCCGGTTGCCCTGCGTGCCGGCCGTCGGCTCGATCTCCTCCAGGGTCGCTCTAAGCTTGGAAAAGGTCTCAGGGTCATCGACGCTGCCGGACACGTAAGCGACATGAGCCACCAGCCGCTCGGCCAGCTGTGGATCCACGTTCTGGGTTGCATGGGCTTGCAGAGCATCGAGCAGTTCCTGGCGGAACTCATCCGCCGTGTGGACGCTGCGCGCGACACCAACGATGGCGAAGCGCTCCGGCAGCAGGCCCGTGGCGGCCAGATTGTAGAGGGCCGGCAGGAGCAAACGACTTGTCAGATCCCCGGAGGCGCCGAAGATCACGAAACAGCACGGGTCGGCGGCAGGTGCGTGAGACTGCGTCATGCCCCTTCTCCTTCCGGCTTCTTCGCCTCGATATGACCGCCAAAACCCTTACGCATGGCCGAGAGGATCTTCTCGGCAAAGGTATGCTCCTGGCGCGAGCGGAAGCGGGCGTAAAGGGCAGCGGTGAGGACTTCTGCCGGGACCGCCTCATCGATCGCGGCCTGGATGGTCCAGCGCCCCTCGCCGGAATCCTCGACATAGCCGGAGTAGGTGCTGAGGTGCTCATCCTCGGCCAGGGCGGTGGCCGTGAGATCAAGCAGCCAGGAGGTGATCACGCTGCCCCGGCGCCAGACCTCGGCGATATCGGCCACGTCGAAGTCGAAACGGTGCTCGGGCGGCAGGGCTGGGCTTGCGGCATTGCGCAGGATGTCGAAGCCCTCGGCGTAGGCCTGCATCAGGCCGTACTCGATGCCGTTGTGGATCATCTTGACAAAGTGGCCGGCGCCGTTCGGCCCGGCATGGATGTAGCCCTGCTCGGCTCGGGGATCCCGCCCCTCGCGTCCGGGGGTGACCGGCAGTGCGCCGCGGCCGGGCGCCAAGGCAGCAAAGATCGGGTCCAGGCGTTCGACAACGGCTGTCTCTCCGCCGATCATCAGGCAGTAGCCGCGCTCCAGTCCCCAAACCCCGCCGCTGGTGCCAACATCGATGTAGTGCAGCCCACGGCTGTGGAGTTCGCCTGCCCGCCGGACATCGTCCTGCCAGAAGGTGTTGCCGCCATCGATGATGGTGTCTCCGTCCTCAAGAAGGCCGGCAAGCTGCTGGATGGTGGCCTCAGTAATGTCGCCGGCGGGCAGCATGATCCAGACAACCCGCGGGGACTCCAGCTTTGCGACGAGATCTTCCAGGCTCTCGGCTCCTGTCGCGCTCTCCCTTGCTAAACCTCTGACTGCCTCTGGATGGTGGTCATACACAACAGCCGTGTGCCCTGATTGCATGAGGCGGCGAACAATGTTTCCGCCCATTCGGCCGAGCCCGACCATTCCCACTTGCATTCTGAATCTCCCAATGCTGTCGGTCCCGCTGGTTCGCTTCTACTCAGCACAGTCAAATGAGCCACGATACCAATCATCAATTAGTTCGAGATCCCCATATTTGCGAACGAGACGAATTCGATCCCCGATCTGAATGCCGCATACGCCCCGACCTCCTCCCTGAAGTACGTCTGCCGTCTGATCGACGTGATCCCGCCAAGCCTTTCCTTGCCTCACGTTGACGGGCACCTTCAGAAGGCCTTGCCCCCAACCTAAGGAGGCATGCGGCCGACCATGAAAGGTTGCGCTTAAGAAGGCGAGGAGCAGACGATTAGGCTGTTTCTGCCAAGTCCTGTTAGCGCTTGAGCCAGTCGAGAGCGGCGGCAAGGCAGAACACGCCCATGAACGACGAGACGCTCTTGTGGTAGTGAGTGCATGCCCATCACCGAAAGCAACTGTTAAACGGCCACAACATACTCCCTTAAGCATCAAGCATTCAATCATCGGGGCTTCGAAGGCTAAATCCTTGCTTGACCCTCGTAGCAACCGACCTAGCCTATAGTATATTACTCCCTAAACTTTGCGCCTTCGCATACATGTGTAAGCGCACTAGAGAACCGGAGCGGATTGCTTGTAAAGTATGAGCCTTCCAGGAGCGATTGCCACTCTCACACGGCGCATTATATGATCCTCTTATTGCCGGGACGACGCTATGATTTCGTCGAAGCAGGAACGCATCCTCATCGTGGGCGATAACTCACTATTCTTGGAGAGGATTGCACTTGAACTACGGCCGGAAAACTTTGACGTTGTAGCGACAGAGTCCGGCCTGTATGCGTTTCAAATTATGAGAATCTGCAGCCGCCCGATTGACTGGCTCTTTACCCGCGCGTCTCTATTTGGATCGATTGATGAGTGAATCTTGGCCGATGAGTTTCACGGCAGGCGTTCCAATCGGCCCGCTGTGATTGCCTCATCGCACATGAGGGTCTCCACCCAAGGTCATATCATCCTCAATGACCCGTCACCCATTGCCGTGCCCGACGCTATGCGGTGCATCATGACTGAGTGTCATTCGCATGAACTTCCAGAGTACGCCAATCCTAAGGAGCGGTGCGCCGCGTAGGGACTACACCGAGGGCTTCTACCCCGGCTCCTGCATAACCCGAATGCTCTCTATCAACTCCGCCTTACAAATGGTGGTCGCAACCCGGGTCGGACAGTCAACGCATTGAAGTGCCTAGAGCAAGCGAGCTTGGCACAACTCAATAAGATGGATTGCTTCTGCAAAGACGCGTCACTGTAAGGTCAAGTCAAGACACTCGCTCTAAGCTTACGAGAACCGGTTGTCGTCCGAGATTGTATACCCGCACTGCGTCGAGTTCAGCCGAACCTCCATAGCCCAGACTCACATGGTTATGGTTTCTCAATCGCCACAGTGCTGTTTTTGGCGCCGATCCTTTTGGGCACGATCTCCGCCATGCACTTCTTGGGCACGCCGGAGTCGCAGTCGCACTCCGGCAACGTCGTCGCCCTCGTGCTAATTCTCATGTCCGCTGTGCTGCCTTACGGTTGGCTCAGGTCGAGGGTGGCTCTAGACATGACACTCATCGCCGAAGCCTGGAAAGGCAGCCATGCTCTCTTCTATGCGCACTGCTGCTTGCCGCCCTAGCCTCCCCGGCAATCCTGATTACACGAGAGCCGATGGTGGTCGATCTCGCCGACGTCGCTGCAAACGTAAAGAGCATAAGACCTTGGATTGAAGCGGAACGGCGTCCTTAGACCCTGCTTGTCAGCCTGAGGACATGAGTGACTCAGGCAAAAGAGAACGGCCCACATATGATACGTCGAATGGTTGCATGCGTCAGGTGGCACTGGTCGCACAAGAAAGCCTGCCCCTATCCTACGATGCATTACGGCGCTCTGCGAGCCGCTCTTCTGACGACCCCATACGAGCACCAGTCACGCGTTGATCAGTCCGCCGTCAACGGCGATGATCTGTCCTGTGACCCACGTTGTGGCAGGGTCGGCAAGAGCCAACATCCACGGCGCGACATCGCTCGGATCTCCGCGGCGTCCAAGAGGGATTCTCCGGGTCTCCTGATCCTTCACAGCTTTAATCTCCTCGTCTGTAAGCCGCATTCTTTCCCGCAGAAAGTCGGTTTCCACAGGGCCAGGCGCGATTGCGTTGACGCGGATACCAAATGGTGCAAGTTCAATCGCCCAGGCGCGTGTGAGGTACTCAATGGCTGCCTTGCTAGACCCGTAAAGGGACAGCCCAGAAGCTACCTTACTTCCGAACGTGCTCGACATGTTGACGACTGCTCCCTTCGTCTTCACGAGGTGAGGAACGGCGGCAGCCGTGAGAAGGATAGGACCAACGACATTGACGGAATAAACCTCTGATATCGTTTTGATGTCGACTCCTCCAAGAGGCTGAATAGCACCTCCACCTGCGTTATTGACGAGGACGTCTAACCGTCCCCAGGTGTCAATCGCCGCTGCAACAGTCTTCGATGCTGCGTCTGGGTCCGAAGCGTCCGCGGCAAAACCCAGAATATTGGGATTCGTCGATGTAATCTCTTGCAAGACGTTCGCACGGCGTCCTGTGATAAGGACGCGCGCTCCCCTTGATGCAAAGAGTTTCGCAGCAGCTAACCCGATGCCGGCACCCCCGCCTGTAACGATGACGACTTTGCCTTCGAACGAACTCATTTGAATCTCCAAAATGTAAGATATCGACAACGGGCATCCGAAATCCCGCGATTATCGTGACCGTCTTTTACACAACCGAGCTTATAAGGTTGGCTTTTATCCAGCTGAGTACTTATGACAGTTGTCACGCTGCTTTCTTCGGATCTGAGAGACCGTGTGGTGCGAGCCGTCTCAGTGAGGTGGTTGATCCCTCAAAGGAAGGAGATGGGTCATCTGTGGGTGGAGAGCTGAACGTATGGCCATACGCCATCGTCTTCGTTAGTATTGGCGTGGCTGCTCACCCAGATTTCTCCACCTTTCGCTCCAGTTCCGACAAGGTTTATCTGGACCTTTTCAGGAGGTAGGGTTAGTCCTTCAGGCGGCCAATCACAAATGCCGGTAAGTCACAAATGGCAGATATCGAAAGGTTGCAGGGCTTAAGCGCTTTCGTCCGTGCGGTGGAAGCAGGGTCGTTTACAGGGGGAGCGAAGCTCCTTGGCACGACGCCTTCGGCCATATCAAAAAGCATAGCACGGCTTGAGCAGCGCGTCGGCGCCCGACTATTTCATCGATCCACCCGGTCCTTTAGCCTAACTGCCGAAGGTCAAGACTACTTTGACCGCATCTCCCCTTTGATGCGCGCTTTGGAAGAGGCAAGTGATAGTCTCCGCTCGGGGCAGGAGCCAGCGGGCCGCCTTCGGTTAAGCATGCCGGCTGACCTTGGGCGATTTCTCATGCAGGCTATCACCACGCAATTCCTGCCCCATCACCCACATGTGAAACTCGACGTAAGCTTGACCGACCGACATGTCGATTTGATCCGTGAAGGATTCGATTTGACCATCCGGGTCGGCCGTGTGGCTGACACAGGTCTGATGTCTCGCTCATTGGGAGAGCTGCCGCTCGTTCTGGTTGCATCTCCTGCTTACCTTTCTGCCCGAGGTGAGCCGCGGAGTACCGATGACCTGCGCCATCATGCTCATGTCCGCTATATGCTGGCAGGACGGCCGTTCCCCATCACGTTTGCGGACGGGACAAGTTTGACACCCGAAGGTGCCCTCGATGCCGACAGTGGCGATGCGCTCCGGATTGCTGCGGTGAACGGTTTAGGTATTGCACAGATACTGCGTACCAATGTCCATGAGGAGCTAAGTGCCGGATTGTTGAGCGTCGTACTGCCAGAAATCCCGATGCCGTCAGTCCCAGTGCAGGCTCTTCACGCTTTTGGACGCATCATGCCATCTCGTGCGCGTGTGTTCCTCGACTTCGTAGCGGCCAGAATACACGAGTGGCGTAGGCTTCTCGATTCGATCCATGCCTGAAGTGTGCCGCCTGACAGTGAAGCCTGTGCTTCGCCACTCAGATAAACTTTCAAAAGGATGAGGTCGGTAACCGCCCTCATTGAGATGGAGGCGGAAGCAATGAGCGTGCCATTGAGAGACGTGGCACATTGACCCTGCCAACCGGTTCAATTGGATACGTTTAAGAATCTCAGGCGTATCGTAAGCGAATGGCGGCACCAGATTGCACCGCCATCCTCCTGCTCATGGACATCCCAATGCCTACTTTCTATGGCGACCGGGTCAAAACGTCTCCTCGAGCCCGCAACAACTGCTAGATTTGCAACGTCATGGAGGTTGTTTCCCGGCTGAACTCATGCCAGCAGCTAAGTCCTAGATCGCCTGCACGAGCTGGTCGATGCTGGCTTTGGCATCGCCGTAGAACATGCGGGTGTTGTCCTTGTAGAACAGCGGGTTCTCGATGCCGGAGTAGCCCGTCCCCTGCCCGCGCTTCGACACGAACACCTGCTTGGCCTTCCAGACCTCCAGCACCGGCATGCCGGCAATTGGGCTGTTCGGGTCCTCCTGGGCGGCCGGGTTGACGATGTCGTTCGAGCCGATGACGATCACCACGTCGGTCTCCGGGAAGTCCTCGTTGATCTCGTCCATCTCCAGCACGATGTCGTACGGCACCTTGGCCTCGGCCAGGAGCACGTTCATGTGCCCCGGCAGGCGCCCGGCCACCGGATGGATGGCAAAGCGCACCTGCTTGCCCTTGGCTCTCAAGCGCCGGGTCAACTCCGACACCGATTGCTGGGCCTGCGCCACGGCCATGCCATAGCCCGGCACGATCACGATGCTGTCCGCCTCCTCCAGGGCCGTCGCCACCCCATCGGCATCGATGGCGATCTGCTCTCCGGCGATCGCCATCACCGGACCGGTGGTGGCGCCAAACCCGCCTAGAATCACGGAGAGGAAGCTCCGGTTCATCGCCTTGCACATGATATAGCTCAGGATCGAGCCCGAGGAGCCGACCAGGGCGCCGGTGACGATCAGCAGGTCATTGCCGAGCGTGAAGCCGATCGCGGCTGCCGCCCAGCCCGAGTAGGAGTTGAGCATCGAGACCACCACCGGCATGTCGGCCCCGCCGATCCCTAAGATCATGTGATAGCCGATGAAGAACGCCAGCAGCGTCATGCCCGCCAGGGCCCAGATACCAGCACCATTGACGTACAGCACCAGGAGAAGCAGCGAGAGCAGCGCCGCCCCGGCATTGAGCCCATGCCCGCCGGGCAGCTTCCTGGCCTTGCCGTCGACCTTGCCGGCGAGCTTGCAAAACGCGATCACCGAGCCGGTAAACGTCACCGCGCCGATGAATACGCCGAGGAACACCTCCACCTTCAGGATCGCGATCTCCACGCCGCTCTTGTGCGCCAGCACCCCGGCAAAGCCGGTCAGCGCCTGCCGTGAGGCTCCGTCCAGCGCCAGCACGCGGGTGAGCTCGAGATCGGCGTTGAAGCCGATGAACACGGCAGCCAAGCCCACAAAAGAGTGCAGGGCCGCCACCAGCTGCGGCATCTCGGTCATCTCGACCTTTTTCGCCACGTACCAGCCCAGGCCAGAGCCGATCACCAGCATGGCGGCAATGACGGCGTAATTGCCAATGCCGGGCCCGAACACGGTGGCACCCACGGCGAGCGCCATGCCGGCAATGCCGTACCAGACGGCCCGCTTGGCGCTCTCATGGCCCGACAGGCCGCCGAGCGCAAGGATGAACAGGATGGCAGCCGCCACATAGGCGGCAGAGACTAGTCCAAAGCTCATTGCGAGATCCTCACGACTTCTGGAACATGGCCAGCATCCGGCGGGTGACCAGGAAGCCGCCGACGATGTTGATGGTGGCGATCAGGAAGGAGAGCGAGGCGAGTGCCACCACCAGCCAGTGGCTGGAGCCAACCTGCAGCAGGGCGCCCAGCACCACGATGCCGGAGATGGCGTTGGTCACGGCCATCAGTGGCGTATGAAGGGAATGGCTGACGCTCCAGATTACCTGGAAGCCGACAAAGCAGGCGAGCGCAAAGACGATGAAGTGAGCCATGAAGCTCGCCGGGGCGTAAGCCCCTACCAGCGCGATCAGCAGGCCGCCCAGAACCAGCGAACCCACCTGGGTCTTGGTGTGGCTCCGGAAGGCCTCTGCTTCCTTAGCCCGCTTCTCCTCGGGGGTGAGCTCCCTCACCTTCTCCTTCGGCTTGGCGGCCGCGATCGCCTGCACCTTAGGCGGCGGCGGCGGATAGGTGATCGCCCCCTGATGCGCGACCGTGGCGCCGCGGATCACGTCATCATCCATGTTGTGGACGATCACCCCATCCTTGTTCGGCGTCAGGTCGGTCAGAAAGTGGCGGATGTTGTTGGCGTAGAGCGTCGAGGCCTGGGCGGCCATGCGGCTCGGAAAGTCGGTATAGCCGATGATGGTGACGCCGTTCTCCGTCTCGACCTTCTCGTCCGGCACGGTCAGGTCGCAGTTGCCGCCGCGCTCGGCGGCAAGATCGACGATCACCGAGCCCGGCTTCATCGCCTGGACCATGTCGGCCGTCCACAGCTTGGGCGCCGGCCGGCCGGGGATCAGGGCCGTGGTGATGACGATGTCGATCTCGGGCGCGAGCTCGCGGAATTTGGCGAGCTGCTTGTCCCGGAACTCCGGGCTGGATGGCGCGGCATAGCCGCCGGTGGCGGCCCCGTCCTGCGTCTGCTCGAACTCGAGGAAGACGAACTGGGCGCCCATGGACTCGATCTGCTCGGCGACCTCAGGCCGGACGTCGAAGGCATAGGTGATGGCACCTAGGCTGGTGGCGGTGCCGATCGCCGCCAGACCGGCCACGCCGGCGCCGATCACCAGCACCTTGGCCGGCGGCACCTTGCCGGCGGCGGTGACCTGGCCGGTGAAGAAGCGGCCGAAGTGGTTGCCGGCCTCGATCACGGCGCGGTACCCGGCGATGTTGGCCATGGACGAGAGCGCGTCCATCTTCTGGGCGCGCGAGATGCGCGGGACCATGTCCATGGCAATGACGGTGGCGCCCCGTTCCCTCACCTGCTCCAGAAGATCGGAGTTCTGGGCCGGCCAGAAGAAAGAGATCAGCGTCTGTCCTTGGCGGAGCATTTCTGCCTCGGTGCTCTCGGGCCCGCGTACCTTGACGACCACATCGGCGGCTGCGAACACAGCTTCGGCGGAAGGAAACACTTCAACACCGACTGCAGCATAGGCAGCGTCGGAAAATCCCGCTGCCATGCCGGCACCAGCCTGAATAACGCAAGCGTATCCCAGTCTGTTCAATTGAGTGGCCGAGTCGGGTGTCATCGCAACCCTGTTCTCGCCTAGCGAGATTTCTCTCAATGCTCCAATTTTCACCGCGTCTCCTCTCGGTGTGTTGCACCTTTGACGATAGCGGTGCCGAAATCCCGTACGCCGCTATCCCAAAGGGAAATCCGTTGGTTACCTGCAGATCCAAGTGTTAGGTTAACGTCATGCCACCATCGACGCGGATGTTGACGCCGGTCACGAAACTGCTGTCGTCTGAGGCCAGAAACAAAGCAGCACTAGCGAGCTCGTCCGGACGACCAAGGCGCCCGAGTGGGATTGCCTGCGCCGTCTGGGCCTCGAATTCTGGACGCGACTCGGGAGCAACGCCCAGTTTAGCAAGAATTGGTGTATCGACCGGCCCAGGGCTAAGCACGTTCACGCGAATACGGCGATCCTTCAGCTCCAGCGCCCAGCTTCGTGCAAACGCTTCGATTGCGGCCTTGGTGCCAGCGTAAACCGCATGACCTTCAAGGACCTTTTCACTGGCAATCGAGCTGGTGAGGATGATGGAACCACCTTCACGGATAAGCGGCAGAACACGCTGAACGCCGAAGAAGACTCCGCGCGTGTTCGTCGCGAATTGAGTGTCGAACTCCTCGACACTCACTGCCTCCGTTGGCGTGATGGTGTTTGTGCCAGCGTTCGCGAAATAGATATCGATGCCACCAAACCGGTTGTTAATGAGCGACACCAGCCGATCATGGGTAGTTAGCTCAGCTACGTCACCAGTGAGCCCCATTGCGTCGGAACCGAGTGTCTCGACGGTCGCTGCAACGGCATCATCACGCCGTCCGACGATGACAACTTTGGCCCCTTCCGCAACGAATGCCTTGGCTGCGGCGAGCCCAATGCCGCTGTTTCCGCCAGTGACCACCGCGACCTTGTTCATGAGCTTTTTCATATTCGTCTCCGATATCGAACGACCCATTTTGGCTCTATCCAAACGATGCCGTTAGTCCTTCATCGTGCCATTCAGTTGTTCTGGCGTGTCACATATCAGGAGCATAGGACGTGGCTAGGTATACCGGCCGCTTCCGCAAGGAAGCCACGATGCTCTCAGGCAAAACCGCATTGCCGACCGGACAAGCGGTCTTGAGCTGAGCGCCGGCAGTGTCCTCGAAGCAGGCCGCGAGGCGCCTCGCGCTGACTTCCCATGCATAGGGCGTCAACACCAGCGCCGCATTACTCTGGCAACAAGCATGCGCCACAACATCGACAGTTCTCGCCGAGGTCGAGGACAATTTTGCCATAGGCCGCTTCGGGTTTTACTTCAGGGATTTGGCAGAAACATTCCGTCGGTCGCGTTCTCACTCCAAGCTCCGGACCGTCGCGGCAATTCTCTCAAACTCCATGTCAGCAACGCGATCATACGACCCGCCGATCCCATCAGGACGGATCCCGGTGTGCAACGGGTGACCTCCGCCTCAAGCAGCATGAGGACTGGTGGAGCATTTGACGGCCGGGCTGAGATTTGCAAATCGACTATACTCGTCATCAGCTGTCCGCTCAGGAAAGACCCGTCGTCGATGCAAGATCAATCAAGATTTTCGACACTTGCTCATTTGCTTCCGTGAGAAGGCAACCAAATGGGAGAGCCGCGCCCCCTCCGCCCGCATGACTACTGGCCAAAACCCCACCTCCCCGACTGCTGCCGCTCAGGCCTCTATAAGATTACCGACTAGCATAACTCCAGAGGTCCATTGGCAACATCAACTTGACATCGCTCAAATGCGATCGACGTCGAGCATCGCCCTGGCAAAGGCCTGAGGGGCCTCCTGCGGCAGGTTGTGGCCTATGCCCTCGGTGATCAGCCGATGCTCATACCAGCCGGAGAACTTCCGGGCATAGACTGCCGGGTCCGGGTGGGGTGCGCCATTGGCATCTCCTTCCAGGGTGATCGTCGGAACGCTGATCGGCGGGAATGCGGCGAGACGCTTCTCCAGGTCCTGAAGCTTTGGATCGCCGTCCGCCAGGCCGAGCCGCCAGCGATAATTGTGAATGACGACATCCACGTGATCCGGGTTGTCGAAGGATGCTGCCGTGCGCTCGAATGTGGCATCGTCGAATTCCCATTTCGGCGAGGCGAGCCGCCAAATGAGCCTGGTGAAATCGTGCCGGTTCTTGTCATACCCGATCCGACCGCGCTCCGTCGCGAAGTAGAACTGGTACCACCATTCGAGTTCGGCCTTGGGAGGCAACGGCATCCTGCCGGCTTCCTGGCTGCCAATCAGATAACCGCTCACGGACACCATGGCCCTGCAACGCTCCGGCCAGAGTGCCGCGACGATGTTGGCCGTCCGCGCGCCCCAGTCGCATCCGCCGAGTGTAGCCTTGTCGATCTTCAAGGCATCCATCAGCGCGATCACATCGACGGCGAGTGCCAACGGCTGGCCATTTCGGAACGTTTCACCGGACAGAAAACGGGTCGGTCCATAGCCGCGCAAATACGGTACGATCACCCGATAGCCCGCCGAGGCCAGCAGTGGGGCCACCTCGACATAGGTGTGAATGTCGTACGGCCAGCCGTGTAGGAGAAGGATCGCAGGACCATCCGGAGGGCCGGCTTCCGCGTAGCTGACCTTGAGGACGCCGGCATCGATCTGCTTCAGCGAACCGAATGACCTGTTTGTCCCTGGCCCGAACGCAGGCGGCTCAAACGGTCTGCCTCGGCTGGGTTGCGCCTTTGCCGAGCGTATCACCGCGAGTTCGGCTGCCGCAACGGTCACGACCGCCGTGCTCAAGAAGTGGCGGCGTTCCTGATCGATTTGTTCGGACATTGATCTCTCTCCTCAATTGGCTTCGGACCGGAAATATCGAGTGTGGCGCATCATTACGACGCGAACCATGTGCATATCGCTCGCCTCCTTTAGATCAGCGCAGGAGTCCGAACGCGGATCGGAGGTTGGCATTGAAGAGCGCCAGCTCTTCGCACGCCGTACAGTATCCGCCCCTGTCAACGTGGGCACGGGAGGCGGCGCCGACAGAATGCTCGGGTCTGGTCCCGAATGTCTCAACGTCGATGAAACAACTTGAATGAGTGTCCCAGATCTCAGGCGATGCGACCTTTTCCGCCCCCACTTGGTTGATCAATCCCATACAGCCTTTATCCTTGGAGGAGCCTACATCGACGGGCACTCGTGATCGATTGGATCAACGGAGAGAGTGTTCTATACGTGGGTATATGTCCCGTTTCAGTGTCGATAGAGCAAGTCTCCTCAACGACGGCCGAGTGCCTCGTCGAGATACACAGCTTCTTGGCCGAGTTAGAAGGGCTGGTGTGTGCCACTCATGCAGCGCTCCATCTTCCAATCAGGTGCTGCAGCACCGCCGTCTTTAGCCCAACAAGATCTGAGCGAACGATGAAGGCGGTGCTCTTTGCCTCGTGTTGACTAGAGGTTTCAGACTTTTGAACTCCTCATCCTAGACCTTTGTATCGGGCAACCGCTGCCTCCGTAGAGTAGTTCAACACGGCGCGCGGCGGCATTGTCTGCCAGCGTCGGATCCCACCGGCTTAGGGAGAAGTTCAGTGCAGAGGGTTACAAGTTTTCTGTTGCTTGCTACGGTTTTTGGTGCGTCGGGTAGCGCGCTTGCGCAGCCTGCAGGATCTCAGGTCCGGCCGACCATTGTGCTGGTGCATGGCGCCTTCGCTGAGTCCTCGAGCTGGAACGCAGTCATCGCCAAATTGAGCAAGGATGGCTATACAGCTGTCGCTGCGGCCAACCCGCTTCGCAGCGTCGCTGGTGATGCGGCGGCGGTCTCGGCCATGGTCCGTTCGATCCCGGGTCCGGTCGTACTCGTCGGCCATTCGTACGGTGGACCGGTCATCACTGCGGCTGCCAATGGCAACGCCAATGTGAAGGCTCTCGTCTACGTGGCAGGCTTTGTTCCCGACGCGGGCGAATCCAGCCTCACGCTCTCCGGCAAGTTTCCCGGCAGCACCTTAGCAAGCGCGATTGCTGCCGTCACATTGCCGGACGGCAGCCAAGACCTCTACATCAAACCCGATATGTTCCACGCCCAGTTCGCAGCGGATCTTCCGGAAGACCAGGCCAAGTTGATGGCGGCGACCCAGCGTCCTGTGGCGCAGGCAGCTCTCGCTGAGGCTTCGGGAGTGGCGTCATGGAAGAGCCTTCCGTCATACGTGATCTACGGCTCGAAAGACCGCAACATTCCGCCGGCTGTCATGCGCTTCATGGCGGAGCGCGCGCGTTCGGTGAGGACCATGGTTATCGAAGGTGCGTCTCATTCCTTGATGGTCTCGCATCCCAATGAGGTTGTTTCGCTGATCGAGGACGCCGTGAAGGCTCCGGAACGCTGAGCCAACCAGCCTGCTCATTTGAAAACTTAGTTCTTGAAAGGCGAGCGAGGGTCAATCCGAAGATTGTGGTTAGTGGTGACGCCGGGCTCATGAGCTCGAAAGCGGCCGAGGCAGCGGGCAAGGGATCCTAACGTGCGCTCACCGCAATGCCTGCTCATTCGCAGTCCGGCGGCATCATTGATGGTGCGAGGACGGCCGCCATGCTGAGACATGTCTGCTCGGCGTCGTCACGTCTCATTGCGATCGACCACAGCGCCATCGCTCGGGGAACTGCGGTTTCGCTCTTCGAACCTGGTAACGCTCCTATTACATCGCCCAATTGTGGTGCGCGATGCGAGCGGAGGCATGGAAGGCACCCGAGCAGATCCCACCGCGCGCCGCATCTCACCGGCCCCACATCGTCTGCAGCACCGGTTCCCGCACTGCTAAGCAAATCAGCTGTCTCGTACGGTTCATGGGTGCTTCTCGCGCCTGGGCTCCGGCATCCGGATATCTGCGGACATAGAGCCGTAGATCATAGCGGGGCGTCTCGAACATCCGCACTGTTGTGGCGGGACGTTGTACGTCCGGGACTCAGAGCCTGCTCTCTCGTCTGCGCCGAGGGCATTGCGGGGCAGGATTGGCTCGTCCGCCACGGCCAAGTCGAATGGCTTGGTTAGCTAACTCTATCCCATCCCATGTTGGACTTGACGGGGTGAAGGCCTCTTGGTCGCTGCGATCGGTGTGCCTCAACTCTCGGTGCGATGAGGTTCTGTGAGCCCAGCCAGCGGAGCCGTCAGCGTGCAGATCACACCTGTCGGCGCATAGTCGAGCCGGACGTTGCCCCCCACATCGCCTGCCAGCCCGCGCGTGATCAGACGCGTTCCAAACCCTTTGCGGCTCGGGGCGACGACCAGTGGACCGCCGTGCTCCGACCAACTCAGCACGAGACAGGGATCCTGATCATTGTCCGTGAGGGCCCAGTTGAGTTCAACATAGCCCTGTGGCGCGGAGAGTGCGCCGTACTTGAGAGCGTTGGTGGCCAACTCGTGCACCAGGAGGGACAGCGAAAGCGCTGCACTGGCGTTGAGACGGACTTTCGGGCCCTGCAGGCGGAAGCGCTCTGAATGAGGATCATCATGAGGTTCGAGCGCTGATGCCAGCACCGTCAGGATGTCGGCCTCTTCCGCGGTTCCAGCAATCAGCACATCCTGCGCTCGGCCCATGGTGACCAGACGTGCCGCCAGCTTGTCTTGCGCCGCCTCCATGGACTCAGCGTTGCGTAGCGTCTGCGTGGCGATGGCCTGCGCCATCGTCAACACGTTCTTGAGGCGATGGCCCAGCTCCCGGTGCAGGAGCCGGAGCTGCTGCTCAGCCCGCTTGCGATCGGTGATGTCGAGCATGGCTCCGATCATTCGGACGGGAGTGCCTGTCGGGCTGCGCACCATGTAGCTCCGGTCAAGCACGTCTGCGTACTGACCACTGGCCCGCCGGAAGCGGTACTCGTGTGACCACTCGCTGGCGCTGTCGGCGATGACCGCGCGGATGTCCTGCTCGACCCGCTCCCGATCGTCAGGGTGGATATGGTCGATCCACCACTCCCCCGTTGCTGCGATCTCATCAGGGCTGTAGCCATAGGCCGTACAGAGTGCCTCATTCCAAAGTACATGGTTGGCCACGAGGTCCCAATCCCAGATTGCGTCGTTGGTGGCCTGCGTAACCAGGCGGTGACGTTCGACTGTGCTCCTAAGGACCTCATCCGCCTGCCGCTTCTCAGTGATGTCACGGACGGTCCCGATGAGGCGGATTGTGTGGCCATGTTCCCGAACAGCCCTACCACGGGCCGCGATCCAGCGCGTGCTCCCGGTGGCTGGACCGATGGTTCGGAACTCGATGTCGAACACCCCGGGTCCTGCGGGATCAACAGCATCCTGAACCGCCTGATCCGCCGCCCCGCGGTCATTGGGATGAAGTCCAGCCAGGAAAGTGCCTTCGTAGCTGACCTCTGTCTCCCCGCGCAGGCCGAACAGCTCCTTTGTCCGCGCGTCCCAACGCAGCACCCCGGTCGTCAGATCGTGATCGAAGATTCCGATGTCGGTGACCTCGACAGCCAAGCGCAGCCTTGCCTCAGTCTCCCTGAGCTCAATCTCGGCCCCCATCCGCTCCTTGATGACGGCCACATAGGTGCTGATTGTGCGGAAGAACGCGAGATCCTCCTCACTGAAGGCGACCCGCTTGCGCGACCCGAACGCTAGCGTACCGAGAAACTGACCATTCGCGATCAGAGGATTGCAGGCGTATGCTTGCACACCGAGACCTTGCACTTCGCGCGCGTGGGCCTCCTGGGACACTTGGACGTCCTGCAGGTACAAGGGCTGCCGGGTTTGAGCAACCCAAGCGCAGATGGTTTCGCCTAGGTCGAGCCGCGCCAGCCGAGCGGCTTCGCCCGGCTCGATGCCGACACATGATTGCAGACGCAGCGCCCCTCGTGCATCAGGCGTGAGGTGGAGGCAAACGTCGAGGCCAAGGTGAGCCGCTGCGCCCTGAAAGAGGGTTTCAAGCACGGTGTCTGGATCATGCCCGCCGATGAGCTGGGAGGCCATATCCGACAGGAGCGTGAGGCGTGCATTCTGCGCACGGATGGCAAGCTGCCGGTCGCGATCCTGCGTGATGTCGCGCGAAATGGATAGCAGCTTGCCGGATGTTCCGTCGGGAGCGGGAATGTGTGTGACCTGCACGTCCCACCACCGAGATGATCCCTTGGCTGTCCTAGCGACCCCCAGGAAGTGACCCACACCGCCCTTTTGAGCCAGCGCCATCGCGGCTTCGGCTGCGGATCTGCCTTCACCTTGCCAGAAGTCGGGCCAGTAGCTGCCCTGAATGGAGCAGAAGTCATCGACCTCCATCACCCTTTGGCCGCCTGGGCTCATGAACTCCAGGCGTCCGTTGGGGTCGAGCACTTTGATGCAGTCGCCCGAGCTTTCCAGCACGCTGCGCAGGAAGGCTCCGCTGTCGCGGGTAGCCTCGTCCCGCCCACGCTGCGCGGTGCGGTCGCGCAGAATCTTGAGATAGCCGTCTTCATTCACCAAAGGCCTAAGGGACCCGTCGGCCCAGAAACGGCTGCGATCCTTCCGGATATGCCAGCGCTCGCCGGTTACTTTTCCCATCCGACGAGCCCTTGCCATCTCCCTTCCGGGGATGCCGGCGGCTCGATCGTCAGTCGTGAAAAGCAGATCGGCGTGACGTCCAAGCACCTCGGCCTCGCCCCAGCCCAGGATTTCCTCGGCACCGCCAGTCCAACCGGTGATAAGGCCTCCAGGATCGAGGGTGATAATGGCGTAGTCCTTGGCGCTCTCGAGCATGCTTTCCAGGAAGCGTTCGCGGTTCGAAGCAGCTAGCTGGCGAAGAAATCTGGTCGGCATCAAAGAACCCTGATCCAAGTTCCCGATCGGTAGAGCATGGACGTTGCCAAGCTGGCTCGGGCAGCACGCGGCAGGGCCCGAACCGTAGCAGATGACAGGATCGACCCGGTCCTCGGTGCGGCGCCCGCGTGACTTCCGGGTTGGATTGGAATGCTCGCGATATCGTGGTTAGTCATTCGCAACAGAAGGTCTGCGGCGCTGGAAGTGTGGCTGGTTTTGCGGCTACACTATCCATCCGACGGTGTTAGGACCTGCTGCCCTCGTGAACGGCAATCCGATCATCGCGCTGATTGCGGCCTAGGCCCGGTGACCAGGCAGGACAACAATCCGGGCGGCGATGTCCTATGCGCTGTGTCTCGTCACATCTCGCCCTGCGTCACTCTTGAAACGGCGCATTCGCCACAGAATCGGCAGCTGAAGGAGCTTTGTAGCCCGAGACAAAGCGCTCTCCGAAGTCCCGAACAAAGTTATCGTAGGTCAGTTCGGGCTTTACTTCCGCAATATGGCAGAAGCATCGCGTCATTCGGCGCTTCATTCCTAGCCTCGGGAACTCCGCGACAATGCTTTCCACCTCTTCGCGCGGAATGCGGTTATACTGCCAGCCTACGACATCGAGGCAAATGCCGGCGGTACATAGAGCGACCTCGGCCTCCTTGTAGAGCCCGATCGAGGGGGTCGAGTTAAGGGCGACGCTATCCCAGATCAATCGGGCGCGGCGTTCTTCGAATCCGCTTTCCCTTGCGAAGCGAATGGCAAGATCGGCAGCTTCAACCTCGAAGCGCCGTGGTCCGGCAAATCGCTCATTGAGTGTGATGTCGTGCAATAAAGTTCCAATGGCGATAACCTCAGCATCGTGCGGAATATCCTGCAACTGTCCGAGCCGGGTGGCAAAGAGCCAGGAACGAACAACATGATTGAACAGGTATGGTTCGCATCTCTGCCGAGCGTATTCGAGTGCACGATCAACAATCGGTGTATCCGGAACCGTGACACCGGCAAGCGTTCTGCTATCCGTCCCAACTATCATCATACCCCCGTGTCGGATTGGCAGTGCGCTCAGCGTCAAAGAGACTCTGCAGCAACAGAGCCAATTGTTCACAACGTCACTGCTGACTATGGTGGGTCGGCCGAATATCCGGCCGACCCGGGCAGTCCCTGCGGACAGTAGTCTTCAGGCCCGGATGAAGGCGAGAAGGTCGGAGTTCACCACATCAGCGTGGGTGGTACACATGCCGTGCGGGAACTTGTCATAGACCTTGAGCGTGCCGTTCTTCAGCAGCTTGATCGAAAGCAGTGCGGAATCCGCAATCGGCACGATCTGATCGTCGTCGCCGTGCATGACAAGTGTCGGAACAGCAATGGCCTTCAAGTCTTCAGTGAAGTCGGTCTCGGAGAAGGCTTTGATGCCATCGTAGTGAGCCTTCGCACTGCCCGCCATGCCCTGGCGCCACCAGTTCTGGATGATCCCCTGCGATGGTGTCGCCCCCGGGCGATTATAGCCGTAGAAGGGCCCACTCGCGAAGTCGACATAAAACTGCGAGCGGTTCCCTGCGAGCTGCGCCCGCAAGCCGTCGAACACCTCGAGCGGCAGCCCGCCGGGATTAGCCGAGGTCTTGACCATGATCGGCGGCACGGCACCGATCAATACGAGCTTGGCGACGCGGCCTTGAGCCTGTCCATGGCGCGCGACATAGTGCGCCGCTTCTCCGCCTCCGGTCGAGTGGCCGATATGGGCAGTCTTCCTAAGATCGAGATGTTCGACCACAGCAGCAACGTCGGCAGCGTAATGATCCATGTCGTGACCATCGCCGACTTGAGCCGAACGGCCATGGCCGCGCCGGTCATGGGCAACGACACGATACCCCCTACTCACAAAATAGAGCATCTGAGCGTCCCAGTCATCGGAACTCAGCGGCCATCCATGGTGGAAGACAATCGGCTGAGCGTTCTTGGGGCCCCAGTCCTTGTAAAAGATCTCAACACCGTCCTTTGTGGTGACTGTACCCATGGATTTGTCCTCTTCGTTTAGAGAATTGACACGGAACTTCTGCGGAGCGGCAGCAGGCATAGCGGGCAAGCCGGCGATCAGGGCCGCACCTACGCCGTACCCGAGCACGTCTCGACGGGCTGGCTTGAACATTTTTGGTTTGGTCATCGGCGGCTCCAGTGCTGGAAGGTTGATTGCGACAGGCTCGGCCCCCTGAAAACTCAAAGCCCAATGATCGCCGGGCCTTCGCCCTATGGCTCACGACTGCTATCGGCCATCGGAACATTGCCCCGTCAGACGGAGGCAGTGAGAGCGTTGAGCAGATCCCTTACTTGATTGGGAGAACCAGTTCCGTCTCACTGGTGTCGACAACGAACACTGCCAACAACCGAGCGGGTTCTGTTTTGCTGGCATTCTCGCTCACGCCGTGACGGTCGCCTGGGTATTCCGAAAAGCTTTCGCCCGCGCGGTACGTCTTGATCGGTCCGTCGTTAACCTGGCTTAGGACTGCTCCTTCCAGAACAGTCGCATAGATGAACGCCGAAGACGGATGCGTGTGGGCCTCACTGGAGGCGCCAGGCCCGTATTCCACCAGTACGCCCTTGATGCTTTTCCCCGGGACGTTCGGGAGCTGGTGTTCGTAGACGAGTGTAACCTTCGATGCATCACCGGCAGAGCTGCTATCGTGAGCGCCGACAGCGGTCGCAGTCAGTAACAGCATAGTGGCTGCACTGCATATTTCTTTGATCATCACGTTCACCTTTCGGGATTGCTTTTGGCCGGATCGTAGTAATGTGGAGTCTCAGGCAGTTTTAGATCTGGACTGGAACCATTGATCGAAATCAATCTTGCCGAGGCGTGGATTGCGGTCCGAAACCAGCGTGGTGTCTTCGAGCCTAGCCCCGGAATAGAGAGCCTCCGCCGAGGTCTCGACAGTCCGGCCATCCCCGGTCGCAGCCAGGTACTTCGCAATCAGATCGCGAATGTGGAACCGCTCCGGGCCGGCGATCTCAAGCGTTCCCTTCCGGGGCGCGGCAAGCGCCACTTCCGCCATGACATCGGCGACATCATTGGGAGCGATCGGCTGGATCCGCGCGGCGGGCACGACCACTTTATCACTCAGCCCCCAGGACTTGACCAAGAAGTCCAGCAAGTCGAAGAACTGCGTCGCATGCACGATCGTATAGGGAACACCGGACCTCTTGATCAGTGTCTCCTGTGCCAGCTTGGCGACGAAATACCCGCTCGCCTGCAACCTGTCCGTTCCAACGACCGACAACGCCACATAGTGCTTGACATCGTTCGCTTTGGCGGCGGCAAGGAGATTGCCTGTCGACTTCTGAAAGAATTCGAGAACAGCGGCATCCTCCCACGACGGCGAATTCGACAGGTCGACGATAGCCTGAGCACCCTTCATCGCTTCGGCCAATCCTTCTCCGGTGACCGAGTTGATGCCACTTTGAGGCGAGGCGGCCACCGCGTCGTGCCCGGCGCTGCGCAACCGTGCCACTGTCCTCGACCCGATGAGTCCGGTTCCGCCGTTGATAACGATCCTCATGGTAATATCCTTCTGTCAAACCTCTGTTGCGACATTCGTGACATGGAGTGGTCGTGTGACGAGATCGCCACCCTCAGCTCAGGCCGGCCTTGTCGAGGCCGTCGACCTTGTCGGCCGATCCTGGAACAGCCCGGAAAGCGACGCCTGCGCGATTCCAGGCATTGATTGCCATGATCGCGAACGTCAGATCGGACAACTCCTTATCGGAGAATTGACCGCGGACGCGCTCATAGAGATCGTCGGGCACGCCGTCATCGGGCAGTTTGGTGAGTCTTTCGGCCCAGGCGAGGGCTGCGCGCTCCCGCGGCTCGAACAGAGGGGACTCACGCCAAGTTGCAACATGGTAAAGCCGTAGCTCGCGCTCACCTTGGAGCTTGGCTTGCTTCACATGCATGTCGAGGCAGAAGCTGCAGCCATTGAGCTGAGATGTGCGAATCTCAACCAGGTTGATGATTGTTTCATCAAGGCTGCTCTTCCTAATCGACGTTGCTAGATCGAGGAGCTTCTTGAAGAGCTCAGGCGATTGTGCCGCATAGTTCAGACGTGGGGCGGCAATCTTGGCTTGAGGTGCCTTAGCATGTTCTGGGGTCGCAGTGTCCATGCCCTCTCTTCCTTTGCGGTCATTGTCCGTGCATTGCCTTTCAATCGTGCCGCCTCAGCCAAGTTCGCGCTACCATCCCCATGGGGCGGGAGATATCTCGATAAGTCTACGACGACTAAACTGAAGTGTAGGATGGCCCTGCGATGGCGCAGACCGCTAGGGTACAGGGGTCAATGAGCCGACGTGTACGAAGGGTTGGGCGCGGCCTTATCCCACTTCCCGGATGAGGTGCCGCAAGCATGTCAGGCTTTGAGGAGATACTCGTCCGTCGTGCGAGGCCGCCGGTCATCTTGCCGGACCAAGAGGTTTGGCAGTGTTTGCGACTGACTGAGTATGATAGCCCCACTCGTCAGTGCGGTCGCTAAACCTGTCGCAAGTCGATGCTTGTTGAATATCGCCCATCGTCAGCGGTCGACCTACAGGTCGGTATGATGTTCTTGTTGACCCTAGGAGCGACGGTCGTCTATCCATCCACAGAGTCTTCGTCGCTATAGTGATCCTTCAGGTACCAAACAACGAACGACGTCTATGCGGATGCGTGGCGGCACACCATTTACGCCAACACCGCAGCCAGGAAGAAGAAAAGCAAATCAGATCCGCTCCGATTACTTACAACGCACGACTACCTTCTGTCTCAGCTCGGAGCGCCTCGAGAACAGCGACCGTAACTTCAGTCGCGCGGGTCAAGGGGGCTGGCAGTTGGTCGAGATGGAACCACCCGAACTCCGACAATACCCTCGGCTCGCGCAGTTGCGGTTCTCCGGCGAAATGTTCAATCAGATAAACGGGGGCAACCCAATGGTCATTCCCTTGAATGTCGATTTGATCCACAATGCACAGAAGCCGCTGAGGCTCAATGACGATCTCGAGTTCTTCGTAAATTTCTCGAGCAACAGCCGCAGGAACGGGCTCAAGCCAATCGACCTTGCCGCCAGGCAGTCCCCAGTGGCCAGCTTCAGGTGGCCTACGGCGTTTCACAAGCAAGAGCTTACCTTCACGGAAAACCGCTGCTCCGCAACCAACCCGAGGGAAAAGAACGTCATCACTCATCGAGATCATTCCAGTTCGTGACCGATGATGGGCCTTGGGGTCAATCAAGTACAAGGGCAGTCTATGTGCTTCGCATTCTTCAGTGCACGTCTGTGGACCTCGGACTCTGAATAGCGAACATGTTGGATTGTGGCAGTTGCCACAGCCATCCGCGAGGGATGAAGGGGCGACCAGGAGCGTCTATGGGCCGTTTTGGTCACGCAGGTCCGCAGGTAGCGTCTCCCATACGCGAATGAGTTCACCAAGAGATGCGGCCTGCATCTTGCGCATGACATTGCCGCGATGGAGCTTGACCGTGATCTCTTTGATCCCGAGGTCAAAGGCAATCTGCTTGTTGAGGCGCCCTCTGGCGACTTCACGCATAACCTGGCGCTCACGATGCGTCAGGGTTACATACCGATCATAGTGCTCCTTGGCGCGGCGTGCGTCTGCCATCTGCGCAATATCCCTCTCGATGGCCACGGTCACCGCGTCGAGCAGGGTCTGATCGCGAAACGGCTTCGTGAGGAAGTCAATCGCCCCAGCCTTCATGGCCTGAACCGACATGGGAATGTCGCCATGTCCGGTCAAGAAAATGATCGGCTTTGGTCTCCCGTTTCGGATCAAATAGTGCTGCAGATCGAGTCCACTCACTCCCGGCATGCGTACATCGAGGATCAGACAGCCTGGGCTGTCTAAGACTTGCGCATCAAGCAATTCGTGCGCCGAGGCAAAGCTGACTGATCGGAAGCCAGCGGACTGGATCAGTTCGGAAAGGGCCTCTCGAACAGACCTGTCATCATCGACGATAATCACGAGCGGCTGTCCTAAATCTCGTACCCACTCGGGTGACAATGCCGCGGATCCCCGTAGGTTCGGCTGATCAACTCTCATGTTCATCCTCCGGTTCTCGATTCTGGCAAGGCGTTGCCAATCGCCGTGAGCAGCGCGTGCGAATCGAAAGGCTTGCGGAAAAAGCCGCTGATACCCTGGGCTCGGCCTTGGTCGGCAATCTCGTGGCGGCCTGTAATCAGGAACACCGGCAATTCCGGTCGCGCTTTCTTCACCACGTCACGCAGTTCGAAGCCGTCCATGCCTGCCATCCCAATGTCAGTGATAAGCACGTCGAGCCCCGCCAGTCCGTTGACGAGCAACAATTTGGCCGAGGCGAAGCCGCAGGTCATATAACCTGCCGACTCCAGGAGTTCCTCCAACGACTCCAGGATCCTCGGATCGTCGTCGACGACCGCCACTACAGGCCGTTCTTTGCTCACACTCAATCTCCTCCCGTCCGGCGCGAATGAGTGATTGGGATTTCCAGTCTCTCGGCGATCCGCACGAGATCGGCGAGCGAGGCCGCGTTCATCTTCTGCATCACATTCCGCCTGTGAATCTGCAACGTGACCTCGCTGATGCCCAGGTTAGCAGCGGCTTGCTTGTTGAGAAGTCCGCTCACGACCAGCGGCAGTACATCGCGTTCGCGAGGCGTTAGAGTTACGTAACGCCGTCTCAGCAAATCCAGGTCAGCGCGCTCTAATCTGTTTTCGCGATCTTGAGCGAGCGCTGCCTGAACTGCGGCCATGAGATCCGCCTCACGGAAAGGCTTTGTCAGGAAGTCTACAGCGCCGTGCTTGATTGCACGGACAGAGGAGGGAATGT
>JAEWKH010000038.1 GCA_023386155.1 Pseudomonadota bacterium | reverse complement strand
CCATTCCGCGCCTCGCCGATCACCTGCCAGCCTTCATGTCCTTCCAGGATCGAGCGGACCCCGGAACGGACCACGTCGTGATCGTCGGCAATCAGGATGCGCGTCACCATGAAACGTCCTTCGACGGGGCCCGAGCTCCAATGGCTTGAGGCAAAGGCCAGGATACACCCTGGTGCGGTTGCCCTCACCTGTGGCGAACCCTGAAATCACGGGGGGCAGACCATGAAACCTCAACGGAGGGTCTCTCCGTCAGCCCGCTCCGGAGCTGGAAGCCACGGATCCAGCATTCGGCGGGCCTGGGTCAGCACCCGTCCCGTCAGCGAGATCGGAACGATGGCAACAACGGAGGTGCCGCCCGAACCGGTCTTGATCCTCAAATCGCCGCCGAACTGTTCCAGACGGGCGCGCATGCCGGCGATGCCTACGCCGAACCGGATGGGCCCATCGGGCTGATTGGAATTCGCCATCCCGTGTCCGTTGTCCCGGATGCGGACCACCAGCCGGCCAGACCGGTTCCGAGCATCGACCGATACGCGTGAAGCGCCTGCATGCCGGTGCACGTTGGTGAGCGCCTCCTGCACCACACGCAGGATCGTCCGCTGGAGTTCCGACGGCAGGTCATCGACCTCTTCAGGAATGCGGATACGCGCGAGGAGGCCAGTCCGGCCAGCAAAACCTTCCGCAAAGTCCCGCAGCGTGGTTTGGAGACCGTCGTTCGCCAGATTTGGTGGATGCAGCAAGTAGGTGAAGATGCGCAGTTCCCGCAGCGCCTCAGCCTGAAGGTTCTCGATCTCCGCCAAGATCTTTCGTGCGGTTACGCTGTGGCGGACCTCCGCCTCAAGACCCGCAAGGCCGAGGTTTGCCGCCACGAGGTGCTGGGCGGTAGAGTCGTGCAGCTCGCGGGCGATCCGCTGCCGCTCATCCTCCTGGAGCACCAGCAACTGCCCTGACAACTCACTGACCTGCTTCTTGGCCCCAGTGACCTGGTCTGCCAGCACTCGGAAGGGCCGCTCCACCTGACGGACGGTGAACAGGGCAGCCATGCCGCCTGCCACAAGGAACATGGCGGCCATTCCGGCAATCTGGCGCAGAGCGCCTGCGGCCGGCGCATCCACGAGGGAGAGCGGGATCGCCACCACGGTCGTCCAGTTCGTCGCCCCGGAGATGCGGTACGCGACCAAGACTGGCATTTTTTGCTCATCGACGGTTTCAATCAAGCCGCCCGCGTTCTCGCGTGCGTTAACGGCGCCGAGGCGCGTCGCTAAGGCTTCCGGCATAGGAATCCGCGACGATGTCTCAGCTCCCCTCACGGTCACGATCGGCTGGAGCTTGCGGTCATAGAGACCCAACGTCCATTCCTGGGGAACGTCTTGTCCCCTCAGGATGGTCCCGAGCCGGTCCTGTGCAAGGATGGTGGTGATGAAGCCCTTCATCGTGCCATCGTCGTGATCGATCCGCAGGCTGAGCGCGATGATCGTCGATCCTGGCTTCACAAGGCTCGCCATCCGGCCCGATACCGTCCAACCGCGCTCGCGGACGCGGTTCAGGGTTTCCGGATAGGTCGGGAAGTCCCGATGTCTGGGGAGCGGCGCCCCGTAGGGCCGGAGGGTATTGGCGACCTGTCCGTCGAGGTCCTGGAGGATCAGCCAGGAGTTGTCCGGGATCGGCGTCGCCTTGAGCTGGTCGTAGAAGCCCTTGGCGTCATTCGCCTTCAGGGCCGGTGATGACGACAATCCCTTCAGCAAGGCATTCCCGGCTGCCACCTCCTGGTCGAACCCGAAGGACAGCGCTATCGCCGTGCCCAGTGTACGCTCCCGGATGAGCTCCCGCTCCCGCCAGGCTTTCGAGAGCAGCAGGGCCGCCGCAACGGCGCAAGTGATCAGGATGACAGCCGCAAAGGTCACGGCGAGACGCCCCCGCAGGCGCGGTGGCAGGCTTGGTAGAGAGCGCGCAATCGTTGGGGCGGTGCCATCGCTCATAACGGCAACCTCCGGCCGCAAGGGCAACGCAACGGGATGGAGGCGCGACAGGCCTTCGATCCGATAGCATAGGTTAAACCCCGAAACTGGTATCTGTCGACAGGCAACGGCAAGGCCTGCGCCAACAGTCAAGCTCCCGATAGGCGCTGCTCCCGGGGTTCATGGACAACCGGATCCATGAATCAGGGTCTGCCTCATTCAAAATCAGGGCGGACCCCAATAGACCCGCGATGCCGGTCAGGACGAGACTGCCGGCATGCCAGCACGGGGGCACCGCTCATGTTGCAGGTCGACCTCATGCATTGCCGGGATCATCACCCAAGCGACCAATCTTACGCCGACATGATCCGGCTTGGCGGCGGAACGTTCCGGATGGGGTCGGATCGGCACTATCCGGAGGAGGCGCCGGTCCACCGGGTCACCGTCGATGGGTTCTGGATCGACCGCACCCCGGTCACCAACCGGCAGTTCCGGCACTTCGTCGAGGCCACTGGGCATGTCACGGTCGCCGAAATCGTACCGGACCCGAAGGACTATCCCGCTGCCCTGCCGCACATGCTGTTCGCAGGCTCGCTCGTGTTCAGCCCGCCTGACCATCCGGTCGATCTTCATCACTTTAGTCAATGGTGGGCGTTCAAGCCCAGGGTGAACTGGCGGCGGCCCTACGGCCCGGGCTCGTCGATCAAGGGCCTGGACGATCATCCGGTCGTGCACGTCGCCTATGCCGATGCGGCGGCTTATGCCCGCTGGGCCGGCAAGGATCTGCCGACCGAGGCTGAATGGGAATACGCCGCCCGCGGCGGGCTCGATCAGGCCGAGTTCGCCTGGGGCGACGCGTTCACGCCGGACGGACGCCAGATGGCCAACACGTGGCAGGGCGCCTTCCCGTTCCAGAACACACGTGAGGACGGCTACGAGCGTACCTCCCCCGTCACCGCGTTCCCGCCCAACGGCTACGGCCTCTACGACATGATCGGCAATGTCTGGGAGTGGACGAGCGACTTCTACGCGCCGAAGCATCCGGCCGACGCTCCCAAGGCCTGCTGCATTCCCGAGAACCCGCGCGGCGGCCGTGAGGACGAGAGCTACGCGCCCTGCGAGCCCGGTGCCAGGATTCCGCGCCGGGTGCTGAAGGGGGGCTCGCATCTGTGTGCGCCGAGCTACTGTCGCCGCTACCGTCCGGCAGCGCGCCACCCGCAGCCGATCGACACCTCGACGAGCCATGTCGGCTTCCGCTGCATCATCCGAGAGAGGAGCAACCTATGACCAGTGACCGTGCGTCCTCACGAGCGTCAGGCAGGCAGAGCAGTGTCTGTCCGATGAAGACGAAGGCCGCGTTGATCGGGGCGACAGCCCTGATGGCCGCGGCGGTTGCCGGCCCGGCCATTGCGCAGGCGCCGCAGCAGAAGCCCAACATCCTGTTCATCATGGGCGACGACATCGGCTGGATGCAGCCGAGCATCTACCACCAAGGGATTGCGGTCGGCGAAACGCCGAACATCGATCGCATCGGCCGCGAGGGTGCGAAGTTCATGACCTACTACGCCGAGCAGAGCTGCACGGCAGGTCGAAACGCCTTCTTTACCGGCATGCATCCGCTCCGGACCGGCATGATCCCGCCGCAACTGCCCGGCAGCCCGTCCTACCTGCGGCCCGGCACGCCGGCGCTGGCCAAGTTCCTGTACGATCTCGGCTACACCACCGGCGAGTTCGGCAAGAACCACCTCGGCGACCACACCGATGCGCTGCCGACCGCGCACGGGTTCCAGGAGTTCTGGGGCTACCTCTACCATCTCGACGCCATGCAGGGGGTGAGCTTCCCCGACATCAACAAGACACCGACCGAGCAGACGGTGGCACCGCCCTGCCGCAACACGCCGATCCCTGGGCTGCCCCAGGATCCCGCGGCGGTCGATCCCGCCGTCACCACCTGCCTGACGCCGCCGCGGCCGGTGATGTGGTGTCGATCGTCCGACGGCACGGCCGCGAACCAGACCTGCAAGGACGAGGGGCCGTTGACGCTGGAGCGCTCGAAGACGGTCGACGAGGAGATCTCGGCCAAGGTCATCGACTTCCTCGACCGCAACGATCCCGAGAAGACCAAGAAGCCGTTCTTCGTCTGGTACAACCCGGCGCGCATGCACGTCACGACGGTGCTGCCGGACAAGTACATGGGGATGGTGGGCGAGCCGGGCGGCAAGGACTGGGGCGTCAATGAAGCCGGCATGAAGCAGATGGACGACAACATCGGCTATGTGTTGAAGAAGCTTGAGGAGATGGGCGAACTCGACAACACGATCGTCGTATTCACCACCGACAACGGCGCCGAGACGATCACCTTCCCGGACGGCGGCACGACGCCCTTCAAGGGCGGCAAGCTATCGACCTGGGAGGGCGGCATGCGTGCCCCGTTGGTCGTGCGCTGGCCAGGGCACATCCAGCCCGGGACCGTCAAGAACGACATCTTCGCGTCCCTCGACTGGCTGCCCACCTTCGTCGACATCGCCGGCGGCGCCAAGGGAAATGAGCTGAAGGCCCGGATCGAGCGGGGCGAGTATCCCGGCATCGTGAAGACGACCCTCGATGGAGTCAACCAGCGCGATTACCTGGAAGGTCGGTCGGAGAAGTCGGCCCGCGATACCTTCTTCTACTACTCGGGCAAGGACCCGTCCGCGGTGCGCTACAAGAACTGGAAGATCTACTTCGCGATGGTGTCCGATGCACCGACCGGCTTCCTCACCGGTGTCGTCCCCTATCACTGGACCCAGGTCGTCAACATCAAGCGCGACCCCTTCGAGACGTCGATCGGCGAGCAGGCGAAGACACTCTTCAGCATGGCGGGTGCGCTTGCAGGACCGGCCACGGCCTACGTCTACGACTGGAACATGCTGCCGATCGGCCAGGCGCTCTGGCTGAAGGAACTCGAGACCTACAGGAAGTTCCCGCCGATGCAGGACCCGGCGAGCTACAACCTCGAGCAGGTGATGGAGCAGCTCAAGAAGCCGCAATCCCATCCGAGCCAGTGAGCCACGCGAAATCGGCGGGCACCCTTCGAACCTGGTGCCCGCCACCCCAATCCAACAACAAAAACCCGTGGAGGGGCAGACCTCGATCACAGAGGATCATCGAGAGGAGACTGTCATGAGGAAGTCGGTTTCGATTGTAGCACTCCCATTGGCGTTGCTGTTTGCCGGCCCGGCATCGGCCCAGAGCATGTGCGTCATCGCGGGCAACCGGGCCATCATGGGAGCCAATATGGAAGGAGCCTTCGACGTCCAGGCCGGGCAGGGCTGCATGTCCGACATCAGCCCTCAAGGCACGCTCACCAGTTCGGAGGTCAGCCAGCGGCCGCAGCACGGCACCCTGACCATGGTCGACAAGGATACGTGGACCTACACGCCCACACAGGGCTACCGCGGACCCGATGCTTTCGCGATCACGGCAAAAGGGCAGAGCATCGACGAGAAGCCCGGCACCTCCGTGCTCAGCTACAGGGTGACCGTGAAGTAGCTGTGGACGCCTGACGGGCCGCTTGCCCGCTTCAACCAAGGACGCCGAGGTCTTGCCACCCCGGCCTCCACAGAGGATCGAAAATGAGAAGGGCCGACAATGACCGGACCGTTTAGGTACTTGTCCCTTGTGCTCGGTGCAGTTCTCGCCGGAGCTCTCGGAGGGGCATCGCTCGCGCAGGAGCCACAACATTTCAGCCCCAAGGGAAAGATGCCCTCGCAGCACACGGTCGAGGCTCAACAACAGCAGCGGCGTATCCTGCCTCTTGCCGACAAGCAGGACTTCCAAGAAGCAAAACGCGGTTTTACTGCCGCGCCATCCTACCGCAAGATCATGAATGACGCGGGTGGGGTCGCTTGGGATATCGATAACTGGAAGTTCCTTCTGGCCGGGAAGGATTACGACAGCATCCATCCATCCTTGCAGCGTCAGGCTGTGCTCAATATGGAATATGGCCTGTTCGAGGTCGTGCCGGGCATCTACCAGGTGCGCGGGTTCGATCTCGCGAATATCTCGTTCATCCGAGGCGATACCGGGTGGATCGTGATTGATCCGCTGACGGTCAAGGAGACCTCGCGTGCTGCCCTCAGGTTCGTCAACGAGAAGCTCGGCGAGCGCCCCGTCACGGCAGTGATCGTTTCGCATTCCCATGCCGACCATTTCGGCGGCATCCGGGGCGTCGTGGATGACGCCGCACTGGCCGCTGGGATGGTTCAGATCATCGCCCCCAAGGGGTTCCTCAATGAGGCAATCGCCGAGAACCTCTATGCCGGCAACGCGATGACGCGCCGCAAGAGCTATACGTATGGTGACCTCGTACCGCCGAGCCCGTATGGCCAGGTGGATGCATCGATCGGCAAGGCCGCTGCGAGCGGCGACGTCGGCATCCTGCCCCCGACCAGGACCATTGAGCAGCCGGTTGAGGAGATGACGATCGACGGTGTGCGGATGGTTTTCCAGAACACCCCGGGCACCGAAGCGCCCGCGGAGATGAATACCTGGTTCCCGGATTACAAGGCGTTCTGGGCTGCTGAGAACATCGTCAGCACTCTGCACAACATCCTGACGCTTCGGGGAGCACCGGTTCGTGACGCACTGGCCTGGTCTCAATACATCAACGTCGCCCTCTATGAGTTTGGGGATCAGGTGGAGGTGTTGTTTGCATCTCACAGTTGGCCGCGCTGGGGAAAGGAGAGGATTGCCGAGGTGATGCGCGGGCAACGCGACATGTATGCGCACCTGAACAACCAAGTGCTGCACCTTGCCAACAGCGGCGTGACGATCAACCAGATTCACAACGTCTACGAGCCACCCAAGAGTTTGCAGGAGCTATGGTACGACCGCGGTTATCATGGCTCCTACCTGCATAACAGCCGTGCCGTGATCCAACGCTACCTCGGCTTCTGGGACCTGAATCCCGCAACGCTGGTTCCGCTATCGCCGGAAGACTCTGCGCCGCTTTACATCGAGATGATGGGCGGAGCCGGGAAGGTGATGGCGAAGGGTCAGGAACTTTACAATCAGGGCGAGTATCGCCTCGCAACGGAAATCCTCAACAAACTGGTCTACGCTGAACCGGGCAACCAAGACGCAAAGAACCTCCTCGCCGATACCTACGAGCAGATGGGCTATCAGTTCGAGAGTCCGAGCCTCCGCAACAGCTTCCTGGCAGGCGCCAAGGAACTCCGTGATGGTGTCGTTGCCGTGAAGGCTGCAAAGGCCGGCAGCCCCGATTTCGTGCGCGGAACGAGCACCGAGCAGTTCCTCAATTACCTCGGGATCCAAATGGACAGCCGCAAGGCCGAAGGCATGAAGTTCAAGATCAACATCTCCACGCCCGACAATGGCGAGAGGTTTGTGACCGAGATGAGCAATGCCACGCTGACAACGATCGCCGGTTATCAGGCCAGCGATGCCGATCTGACGATCACGATCGATCGTCGCGAGCTCGAGGACGTCATGATCGGGGCGGCGAAGCTGGCAGACAAGGTCGCCGCGGGTAAGGCCAGACTGGAGGGCAACCCACAGGTGCTCACCCAGCTTGGCTCCACCATGGTCAGGTTTGACAATTGGTTCGAGGTTCTGCCGGGCACGAAGGAGGAGGCTGTACCGTCTCCCAAGGCCGAGCTTTTACAGGACGATGCGACCTACTACGAGGGCCCCTAGATTCGCGGGGACTGGCTATCTCCCTGCGGGCTCCCCAACCAGATCATGCGCACATCTGAAAGGGACTGAACATGGATCTGATCGCACCGTCCGGCATCAACCGTCGCGTCATGCTCTCGGCATTGGCTATCCTCCCGGCCCTGTCCGGGCTGCTCCGGCCTGTCCCAGCGGCCGCTCAGGCGGTGGCCGCCGATGGTCCTTTGCCGTCGTGGAACGATGGGGCCGCGAAGCAGGCCATCCTCGACTTCGTGCGCGTCACCACCGATCAGGCCAGCCAGAGCTACGTCCGTCCTGAGGAGCGCATCGCAGCCTTCGACCAGGACGGTACCCTCTGGGTCGAGCACCCGATGTACTCGCAGGTTGTCTACTGCCTCGATCGGGTCCCGGCGGTGGTGGCGAAGCGGCCGGATCTCAAAAATGCCGAGCCCTTCAGGACCGTTCTATCGGGCGATCGGACAGCGATGGCGAAACTCTCGATGCGGGATCTCGAAAAGATCCTCACCGCAACGCTGACCGGCATGTCGGTGGAGGAGTTCGAAACCGAAGCGCGGAAGTGGCTCGAAACGGCACGGCATCCGCGTTGGCAGCGTCCCTACACCGAACTGGTGTATCAGCCGATGCTCGAAGTACTGCGCCACCTGCGCGACAACGGCTACAAGACCTACATCGTGACCGGCGGCGGCCAGGACTTCGTGCGCATCTATTCGCAACAGATCTACGGCATCCCGCCCGAGCAGGTGGTCGGCACTGCCGGCGCAACGAAGTTCGGCTATGGCAAGGACGGCAAGCCGTTCCTGACCAAGGAGCCCAAGCTGCTGCTCAACGACAACGACGCTGGCAAGCCCGAGGGCATTCACCTGATGATCGGCCGCCGGCCCCGTGCAGCCTTCGGCAACTCGAATGGCGACCGCGAGATGCTGGAATGGACCGGCGCGGGGTATGGAGCACGGTTGAAAATGCTGGTTCTGCACGATGACGCCACGCGCGAGTACGCCTACGGTCCGGCCGCAGGCCTGCCTGACACCAAGGTCGGCGCCCTGACTGCCGCGCTCTACGGCGAAGCGAAAAAGAATGGTTGGTCGGTGATCAGCATGAAGAACGACTGGAAGCGCATCTTCGCGTTCGAATAGGCTCCCACGGGCAAGGCGCGGGATATTAGTGAGGTCATCTCATGGCGTCGCACGAAATTCTTGTCGGAGCATTCGCCGTTGCGCTCCTCGTCTCCGGCGGTCGCGTGGTTTGGGCACAGGCGGCTCCGCCGGAGACCCTCGCGGCGCAACTGCGGTTGCAGGGGCATCGTTGCGATGAACCCGTGACGGCGCAGCAGGACCCTCAGCTTTCGAAGCCGGATGAGACCGTTTGGAACCTCAAGTGTGGCAACGCATCCTACCGGATGCGCCTCACGCCCGACATGGCGGCCCGGATCGAGAAGCTCGATTGATGCGAGATCGGGGGCTCCGGATTACGGCGATGTCCTGGCTGGTCAAGCAAGCGGCGCCTGCGGTCAAGCAAGGCCAGTGCATTCGTCTAGCGTGCCCAAGCGTACCTGGCGTCCATGCCTGAAGCCTGGATGCCGTGAGAGCCCCGTCTGATCGGGTTCGCGTTCGACGCAAGTCCAGATTAAGGAGATGAACCATGTCCGTGAAGCACCACGCATCCGATCTCATCCTCGTCGTCAGCCTCTTGTTCGCACCAAGCGTCGCGCTGTCCCAGGATGTGACGGCCAACCCGCAAGTGCCCATCAGGAAGGCCATCGGTCGGGTCACACCCACAGGCCCGGTGCCCTCGCTTGCCGTCATCAACGCGGCGGGTGCGAAGCTCGAGGGCAATAAGCTGACCTTGACCGGGGTGTCGGCCAACTCGATCGTGTTCGCCGATCGTCCCGTCCGGGCCGCGGGCCACGTGGTCACCGAGCAGTTCATCATGCAATGGGATGAGGGCAAGGACAGCTTCGCCAAGGATCCACCCAACGCTACCGTGTCAGTCCTGGGCGGTGATGGCTCGAAGGTCAGCGACGCCGTCGTGACCCTGAAAGCGCCAAAGCTCGAGGGCGGCAACCTCACCTTCGACGTTGCGGTTCTGGAAGGCAATTTGAACGGGGCGAGCGGACCGGCAGCGCTGTTCATCGATCACTTTGGCGGATTCGGCGGCTTCCATGGTGGGTTTGCCGGTGGCGGTTTCCGCGGCGGCGGCTTCGATCGCTTTGGCGGTGACCGGTTCGGCTATGCGCGGGTCGGCGATGTCAACGTCGTGCACGGCCGCTACTGGCATGCCCCCGTCTATCGGGGCGCATGGTATGGGGCGGGCGCGACGGCGGCTGGCATTGCGGCAGGTACCGCCATGGGAGCGGCCGAGGCGGCAAACCCAGACCTCGGATATGGCGACGATGGTCTGTGCGGTTATTACCCTTATGGACCGTGCTACTGAGCGGGGTGTGTTCCGCTTAGGGTTGGCAGCTTCCTCTGCCGCAGCCGGCTGCACCAGGTCCCGGCCAGTCAAAAGCGGAGGATGAAGCTCAAACCTAAAGATTTAGGGTCTGCCCCCCGTGATTTCAGGGTTCGCCACAGGTGAGGGCAACCGCACCAGGGTGTATCCTGTCCTGGGTTTGGGTTCGTCCGAACAGCCGTCGAAGGACGTTTCATGGTGACGCGCATCCTGATTGCCGACGATCACGACGTGGTCCGTTCCGGGGTCCGCTCGATCCTGGAAGGACATGAAGGCTGGCAGGTGATCGGCGAGGCGCGGAATGG
>JAEWKH010000029.1 GCA_023386155.1 Pseudomonadota bacterium | reverse complement strand
TCGGGCGGGGATGGGCAATGATATAGCCGAGCTTGCCCTGCCTGTCAAGAACAAAGTGAGAACATTATTCGCGGGCGGGCCGACAGCTCTCCTCCCCCTTGTGGGGAGGAGGGGGAGGTGGGGGTGTGGGCGCTGGACTGGACCAGCGTGGCGCTCACACCCCCACCCTGGCCCTCCCCACAAGGGGGAGGGAAAGACGCCTGCGCCTCGCACCGAAGGATGAGGGCTGCGGGGCGGAACGGACACCATCCTCTTCGGCACTGGTCTGCCCTCACCCCGGCCCTCGCCCGCACGGGAGAGGGAGAGGCGGTGCGCCTGTTCGAGCGGACAGTCGGACCTGATCCCAGGATCAGGTCCGGGAAGGCCATGGCGAGCGAGGGAGGCAGCCGTGCTTGGCCTGGCCCAACATTGGCCTGGCCCGACAAATAAAAATGGCCTCCGCGAGGAGGCCATTTTCATGAAGTATTCCCGACGATTTACGCCGCCTTCGTGTTGACCTTGCTCTCGGCGATCCGGTTGAGCTTCTGGTCGGTCGACTTTTCCTGATCGAGGATCTGATGCAGGACGCCGGCGCAATCCTCGCGGCCGAGCTGCTTGGCCCAGGCGACGAGCGTGCCGTAGCGGGTGATCTCGTAATGCTCCACGGCCTGGGCGGCCGCCAGGAGCGCCGCGTCGAGGACCTGCGGATCGTCGATGTCGCCGGCGATTTCCTGCGCCTCGTCGATGATGCCGTCGATGGCCGGGCAGGTCACGCCCTTCGGATCGTGGCCGTGCATGCGGAACACCTGCTCGACCATCTGGATCTGCTGCTGGGTTTCGCCGAGATGGGTCTGGAACGCCTGCTTCAGCTGCGGGTCGCTCGCCTGTTCGATCATCTCCGGCAGCGCCTTCGTGATCTGCTGTTCGGCGTAGTAAATGTCCTGCAGGGTGTGGATGAAGAGGTCATCCAACGACTTGATGTCCTTCGACAAAAGGCCCATAACGCAATCCTTCCCAAAATTTGAGCTGTACCACCGGGCGAGCGCCAGTCTCCGCATGGCGCGTCGCGTAGCGTTGGAAGAACGTTGCGGGCGGAAGGCGGTTCCCGCTTATTCTACGGCCCGGAGATTGCGCCCCTGGAGGCGCAGCCACTCGGCCCGGGCCACGGCGTCGCCCTCGTCGAATTCGAGGGTCTCGATCTTCTGCCCGCGCTTGACGATCTTGTCGGTCGAGACCCGGATCTGCGAGACATCGTCCTGGGCCTGGCGGAAATGGCTATCGAGCTTCGCCACCCGGGCGTCGAGGCGCTCCACATCCTCCAGGAGCTTCTGCACCTCGACCTGGATGACCCTCGCCTCCTCGCGGATGCGGGCGTCGCGCACCAGCGCCTGCATCACCTGGATGGCAAGCGTCAGAAGCGAGGGCGAGACGATGACGATCCGGGCACGGTGAGCCTTTTGGACCACGTCGTCGAAATGCTCGGCGAGATCCGCGTAGATCGACTCCGCCGGCACGAAGAGCATGGCGATGTCCTGGGTCTCGCCGGGGATCAGGTACTTCTCGGCGATGTCCTTCACGTGCACGAGCATGTCGCTGCGGACCCGCGCGGCCGCACGGCTGCGCGCCTCGTCGCCCTTGGCCTCCCGGAAGAGCGTGAAGCCCTCCAGCGGGAACTTGGCATCGATCACGAGCCCCCGCTCGTCGCCGGGGAGGCGCACGAGGCAATCGGGCCTCGTGCGGTTGGACAGGGTCGCCTGGAACTCGAAGGCATTCGCCGGCAGCCCGTCGCGGACGATCGCCTCCATCCGTCCCTGCCCATAGGCGCCGCGGGTCTGCTTGTTGGAGAGGATGTCCTTCAGCCCTGCGATCTCGCCGGTGAGGCTCGTCAGGTTCTGCTGCGCGGCGTCGATCACGGCGAGGCGCTCGTTCAGCTTCGAGAGATTTTCCGTCTGGTGGCGGGCGGATGACTCGAGCCCCTGGCCGACCCGGTGCTGCAACCCGTCGATCCGTTCCGAGATCATGCGGACGAAATCGCTCTGGCGGCTGCCGAAGACCTCGGCCATGGTCCGCATCCGCCCGGTCATTTCCGACTGGATCCGGGTCAGCTCCGCCACCTTGTCGTCCATCTCCCGCGCCCGCTCGGCCGCGACGGCGGCCTCCAGCGCCCGCTCCCGCCGGGTGCGCAGGAGAAGCACGGTGACGAGCAGGAGCAGGACGAGGCTCAACCCCGCCATCCCCATGACGACCTGCCCCCAGGTCAGGGATGTGTTGCCGAGGATCAGGACGACGTCGTTCATGGAGGGTAAGGTTCCGGTTGTCGGGGGCATCCGAACACAAGTGCCTCGTGCGGAAAAGCGGATTCCACTTTTCCGTGAAAACGGTGCACTCATGAATGATGAGCATCGGGCAAAAAGCGGGCGAAGCTTTTGGCCCGATGCTAAAAGACGAACGATTTGACCATCCTCACCGAAGACCTTATCTCCCGCGATCATGAGCATCAGACCCCTCGTCATCATCCCCGATTCCAAGCTCCGCCTGGTTTCCGAACCCATCACGGAGATCACGGGCGAGATCCGCCAGCTGGCGGACGACATGCTGGACACCATGTACGACGCCCCCGGCGTCGGCCTTGCCGCCATCCAGATCGGCGTGCCGGTGCGCATGGTCACCATGGACGTGTCGAAGTCCGAGGACGAGCGCCTGCCGATGGTGCTCATCAACCCGGAAATCACCTGGTCCTCGGAGGAAAAGCGCGTCTACGAGGAAGGCTGCCTGTCGATTCCCGAATATTACGAGGAGGTCGAACGGCCGGACCGGGTCAGGTTCCGCTACATGAACCTGCAGGGCGAGACGATCGAGCAGGATGCGGACGGCCTGCTGGCCACCTGCGTACAGCACGAGATCGACCACCTGAACGGCGTCCTGTTCATCGACTACCTGTCGAAGCTCAAGCGCGACAGGGTGATGACCAAGTTCAAGAAAGCCGCCAAGCGCGAGGCGGGGGCATGAGCCTGCGCGTCGTCTTCATGGGCACGCCCGATTTCGCCGTGCCCACGCTGTCCGAGATCGTCGGCCAGGGCCATGACGTGGTCGCCGTCTATACCCGCCCGCCCGCGGCGGCCGGGCGCGGCATGGAGCTGAAGCCCTCCCCCGTCCACAGGATGGCGGACCGTTTCGGCCTTCCCGTGCTGACGCCGAAAACCCTGCGCACGGAGGAGGCCGCCGAGATCTTCCGCAGCCACAACGCCGACGTGGCGGTGGTGGTGGCCTACGGCATGCTGCTGCCGAAGGCCGTCCTGGACGCGCCGGAGCTCGGCTGCCTCAACCTTCATGCCTCCCTCCTTCCCCGCTGGCGCGGCGCCGCTCCGATCCAGCGGGCGATCATGGCCGGCGACAGGGAGACCGGCATCGCCGTCATGAAGATGGAAGAGGGCCTCGATACGGGCCCCGTCGCCATGGTGGAGCGGGTGGCGATCGCGCCGGACATGAATGCCGGCGAGCTGCACGACCGGCTCATGGTGCTCGGAGCCGATCTCATGGTGCGGGCGCTGGCCGCCCTCTCCCGCGGGGGCCTGGGCTTCACGCCCCAGCCCGAGGAGGGCGTGACCTATGCCCACAAGCTCAGGAACGAGGAAGCTCTGATCGACTGGGCGAAGCCGGCCCAGGCCGTTCACGACCACATTCGCGGGCTCTCACCCTTCCCAGGGGCCTATTTCACGGCGGATTTCGGCAAGGGCCAGGAGCGGGTAAAGGTTTTGCGTGCAATCCTCGGACAGGGCTCCGGTTCACCCGCGACACTGATCGACAATGATGGTACGATATCCTGTGGCGAAGGGGCTATCCGCCTGATCCAGGTACAGCGCGCCGGCAAGGGACCAGTGGCTTTCGAAGAGTTCCTGCGGGGGGTGAGGCTTGGTCCGGGCGCCAGATTTGCGTGAGGTCCGGCAATGGGGATCCGTCTGGAGGAATCCGCCGACAGGTCTGCGCTCTACGCCATCTATTCCGCCGCCTTCGGGCAACTGGCGGAGGCCGACCTCGTTCAGGCCATGCACGATGACGGCGATCTCATCCTCTCCCTGATCGCCTTTGCCGACGGGCCGATCGGCCATATCGCCTTTTCGCGCCTGACCCTGCACGAGACCCCATCCATCAAAGCGGCCGTTCTGGCCCCGCTCGCCGTCGCCCCCTCCTTCCAGAAGCGGGGGATCGGGGCAGCTCTCGTCGAGGACAGCCTGAAGCGCCTGGCGGGCAGGCACTACGATCTGGTCCTGGTGCTGGGAGAGCCGCATTACTACAGCCGCTTCGGCTTCATGCCGCGGCTGGCGGAACGGCTGAAAACACCCTATGACGGGCCCTATCTCCAGGGCCTCGCGCTTTCCGACAAGGGGAAAGACGCCCGGGGTTCGGTGTCGTACGCCCAGGCCTTCGCAGAACTGGAATAACATGCCTCGCTACAAGCTTGTCGTCGAATACGACGGCACGCCCTTCACCGGTTGGCAGCATCAGACGAACGGCCTCTCCGTGCAGCAGGCGGTGGAGGATGCCATCGCGCGCTTCACGGGCTCCGCCGTGCGGGTCCATTGCGCCGGGCGCACCGATTCAGGCGTTCACGCCACCCATCAGGTCATCCACGTGGACCTGGAGAAGGAATGGCGGCCCGACACGGTGCGCGACGCCACCAATGCCCATCTGAAGCCCGCTCCCGTGGCGATCCTCTCGGCGCAGGTCGTGCCCGAGACGTTCAACGCCCGCCTGTCCGCCGTCAAGCGCCACTACGTCTACCGCATCCTCAACCGCCGCGCCCCGCCGGCCCTGGACGCGAGCCGGGTCTGGCACGTGGCCTGGAAGCTCGATGCCGATGTGATGCACCAGGCCGCGCAGCTGCTGATCGGGCGGCACGACTTCACCACGTTCCGGGCCGCCGAATGCCAGGCCAACAGCCCGATCCGGACCCTCGACCGCCTCGATGTGGAGCGGATCGGCGACGAGATCCGCATCTATGCCTCCGCCCGTTCGTTCCTGCATCATCAGGTGCGCTCGATGACGGGGACCCTGGAGCGGGCCGGCGCGGGGCGCTGGTCGGTGGAGGACGTGCGGGCGGCGCTCGACGCGCGGGACCGCAAGCGCTGCGGGCCCATGGCCCCGTCGACCGGCCTCTATCTGATCGGCGTCGATTATCCCGACTTAGCCTAGAAGGCCCCTCGTCGCCATCCCGACGGCGGAATTGAGCACGATGCCGAGCACGACGATGCCCAGCGCCGGCAGGCTTGCGAGCCCCAGGGTCTCCTTGGTGGCGAACCATTGCAGTCTTACGATGATGACCGCGAAGGCGAGGCTGAAGAGGCTGGCGAGGCCCGGAGGCGCCCAGCCGAGGAGCATGAGCATGGCCGGCACCGAGAGCACCAGCATGCCGATGACCGAGATCCAGTTGGTCACGATGACGAAGGGCACATAGGCCTTCCCGAGCCGGAACCAGCGCGCGATCCAGATCATGGCGACCGGCAGGGCGATGAAGCCCGCCACATGGCCCAGACCCACCACGAAATCGATCCAGAGATTGTCGAGGAGCGGCCGGTCCGGCTGAAGGAGACCGAGGCGAAGACGCTCGAAGGCCAGCGATACGACATAGGCCGGGAGCGTGAGCCAGATCGCCGTGAAGGAGCGCCAGAAGCCCCGCTCGCTCATATTGAAGGATTTCAGGCCTTCGGCCCTGCTGTTGAGCAGGTCGAGCGTTCCCTTGAACGAGCGGTTGACCTCATCAGCCGTGACGATCATGAGCGGCCTCTTTTTGAAGACGTTTGTCTTCGGAAAAGGACTGACCCCGCAAAACGTTCCGGCCATTCTTCGACTTTAGTCTAAATAGTCAAGCCCCGGCTCGCGCTCCCGCGGCGAAATAGGCGCCCATGACCTTCCGGTAAATCACGGCCAGCCGGTCCAGATCGGCGACGGCCACGCGCTCGTCGACCTGGTGCATGGTCTGGCCGACGAGGCCGAACTCGACGACCGGGCAGTACTTCACGATGAAGCGAGCGTCCGACGTGCCGCCCGTGGTGGAGAGTTTCGGCTGCGAGCCGGTCTCGGCCTTGATGGCATCGGCGATGAAGCCGACGAATTCGTTCGGCGGCGTGAGGAAGGCGACTGCGTTGGTCGGCTCCACCGTGAGGGTGTAGCGCACCGTGTTGCCGGCGGCCTCGCGCAGGCGGCGCTCGATCTCCGCCTCCAGGCTGTGCGGCGTCCAGAGATCGTTGAAGCGGATGTTGAAGGTCGCCTTCGCGTCCGCCGGGATCACGTTGGAGGCCGTGTTGCCCACATCGATTGTGGTCACTTCCAGGTTCGAGGCGTCGAAATGATCCGTCCCCCGGTCGAGCGGCTCCTTCAGGAGCCCTTCGAGCAGGCGCATCATGCCGGGGATGGGATTGTCCGCCAGATGCGGATAGGCCACGTGGCCCTGCTTGCCCTCGACGACGATCCTGCCGGTCAGCGAGCCGCGCCGCCCGATCTTGATCATGTCGCCGAGCTGGTTCGGATTGGTCGGCTCGCCCAGGATGCAATGGTCGAACTGCTCGCCGCGCCCCTTCGCCCATTCGAGGAGCTTCACCGTGCCGTTGACGGCCGGCCCCTCCTCGTCTCCCGTGATCAGGAAGCCGATGGAGCCCTTGAAGTCCGGGTTGTCGCGGATGAAGGCGAGCGCCGCCGCCATCATGCAGGCAATGCCGCCCTTCATGTCGACCGCGCCGCGCCCGTAGAGCTCGCCTCCATGGATCTCGCCGCCAAACGGATCGTAGGACCAGCGGTTCGCATCGCCCGGCGGCACCACGTCCGTATGCCCGGCGAAGAGCAGATAGGGCTCGCCCTTGCCGTAGCGGGCATAGAGGTTCTCTACATCCGGCGTGCCGGGCTCGGAAAAGACCGGACGATGGACCTCGAAGCCTGCCTCTTTGAGCACGCTCTCGATGAAGGCAAGCGCACCGCCCTCCTCGGGTGTCACGGAAGGGCAGCGCAGCAGGGATTGGGCGAGGGAAAGCGGTGAGATATCGTGCGGCATATCTCCATGACGCACGTATACTGATAAAATCAATCCCCAATCGCAGAGGGGTTCTATCGTCTGTAAACTGCGGTTAGTCGCTGCTTATAGGGTCAGGCATTGCCTCTCACTCCTCGTCGCGAGGATCTGGACCATAGCGGTTCGGGCCATCCGTTCCCGCAATGCCTCCGATGAGAAAGAAGGTGACAGCCAGAAGGGCAAGCGCTGGGCTAATGACGAGAAGTCCATCGGCAGGACTTTTAATAAGAAGCAACATCGCGACCGCGATCCACCTTCCGCTCAATCCAATGACAGCGAAAGCAGGAACCAGCCACCAAGCACTTAACCCTCGGTCGTGAAGACGTCTGACATGGAAGGCAACAATGGAAATGGTTGCGGGAACAGCGGCGATACGTACAGCATCAAACGCTATCGCACCCGCCGCAAAACCTCCGGTCAAGATATAGACGATCACACTGGCTATGAGAGGGACAATAGCCAGGGCTATCAGGCAGATAGCGATGCCACACCAATACACGGTACGGCCAACGCGCCCAGAGAAGCTAAAGAATAACTTCAGAACACTCATACCTCATCCATTAGACGATACGTTATATCGTCTAATGGATGTAGAGTTTCCCAATCAATCTCGCAACAGCTCGTTGATCCCCGTCTTCGCGCGGGTCTGCGCGTCGACGCGCTTCACGATGACGGCGCAGTAGAGGGACGGGCCGGGCGTGCCGTCCGGGAGCGGCTTGCCGGGGAGCGAGCCGGGGACGACGACGGAATACGGCGGCACGCGGCCGACGAAGACCTCGCCGGTGTTGCGGTCGATGATCTTGGTCGAGGCCGAGATGAACACGCCCATGGAGAGCACCGATCCCTCGCCCACGACCACGCCCTCGACGACCTCGGAGCGGGCGCCGATGAAGCAATTGTCCTCGATGATCGTGGGATTGGCCTGGAGCGGCTCCAGCACGCCGCCGATGCCGACGCCGCCGGAGAGATGCACGTTCTTGCCGATCTGGGCGCAGGAGCCGACCGTCGCCCAGGTATCGACCATGGTGTTCTCGTCCACATAGGCGCCGAGATTGACGAAGGACGGCATCAGCACCACGCCGGGCGCGATATAGGCGCCGCGCCGCACGGTGCAGTTGGGAACCGCGCGGAAGCCTGCGGCGCGGAAGCGGTTCTCACCCCAGCCGGCGAACTTCGAGGGAACCTTGTCCCACCAGGTGGCCTCGCCCGGTCCGCCGCCGATGACTTCCATGTCGTTGAGGCGGAAGGACAGCAGCACCGCCTTCTTCAGCCATTGATGCACCTGCCACTCGCCGCCGGTCTTCTCGGCGACGCGCGCCTTGCCGGAATCGAGAAGGTTCATCGACTCGTCGACGGCTTCGCGGACAGCGCCGGCCGTCGAAGGGTTCACGTTGGCCCGGTCTTCCCAGGCGGCGTCGATGGTGCGGGCGAGATCGTTGGAGGACATGGGCAACTCAGGTCAGGGTTTCGCTGCCGCCTGATTAGCAACGGCGCTTCGGCCTGTCACGTCATCATCTGCCGCTCACGCAGGAACTACGATTGTCATTCCCGGGAGGACGCGCAGCGGGGGGATGCCCCCGCGCGGGAACCCTCCTCCCCCTTGTGGGGAGGGAGACAGGTGCGGCGCTGTTCGTATCGAGATCACCGGCACATGGGGCGGTGATGATGGGGGAGGAATCCAAGCTGCCTCAGAACGACGTGCGCTGGCGGATCGCCGCGGAGAGGGTGCCCTCGTCGAGATAGTCGAGCTCGCCGCCGACCGGGACGCCGTGGGCGAGCTTCGTCACCTTCACGGGCAGATGGGCGAGAAGCTCGGTGATGTAATGGGCTGTGGTCTGGCCGTCGACCGTGGCGTTGAGCGCCAGGATCACCTCCGTGACGCCGGGCTCGGACGCGCGGGCGACGAGGCGATCCAGGTTCAGGTGTTCGGGGCGCACGCCGTCGAGGGGCGAGAGCACGCCGCCGAGCACGTGATACCTGGCGCTGACCGCGCCCGAGCGCTCCAGCGCCCAGAGGTCCGACACGTCCTCCACCACCACGAGGATCGAGGGATCCCGCTTGGCATCGCGGCAGATGGTGCAGGGATCCGAGGTATCGACATTGCCGCAGGACGAGCACACGACGATGCGCTCGTTGGCGATGCGCATAGCATCGCTCAGCGGGTTGAGCAGCGTTTCGCGCTTCTTGATGAGATGCAGCGCCGCGCGCCGGGCCGAGCGGGGACCTAAGCCCGGCAGGCGGGCGAGGAGCTGGATCAGGCGCTCGATCTCGGGACCGGCAACGTGCTGGGCCATTGAAGGCTCTTAGAACAGCTTGAGGCCGGGAGGCAGCGGCAGCCCCTTGGTGATGCTTTCCATGCGCTCCTGGGCGGTGCGCTCGGCCTTGCCGCGGGCATCGTTCATGGCGGCGACGATGAGATCCTCGAGGATCTCCTTCTCGTCCGGGTTCATCAGCGAGGGATCGATGCTGATGGATGTGAGGTTGCCCTTGCCGGTCACCTTCACGGTCACGACGCCGCCGCCGGCGGTGCCGTCGACTTCGAGCGTCTCGAGCTCGGCCTGGACGTCCTGCAGCTTCTGCTGCATGGCCTGAGCCTGCTTCATCAGTCCCATGATGTCCTTCATGACCGTATCCTCGAATTAAAACAGATCGTCGTCTTCTTCGGTCTCGTGCGCGGCCAGGGCATCGGCCTCGCCGAGAATCTCCGTTTCCGCATCCTCGCCGGGCTTCTCCGCGCGCTCGATCACGTTCACGATCTGCGCGCCGGGAAACTTGGAGAGAACCGCCTGCACGAGGGGATGATTGGCCGCGCCCTCGCGGCGCTCGCGCTCGGCGGCGGCGGCCTTCTCATGCAGGGTCGCGTCTCCCTCTTCCGAGGACAGGGCCACCATCCAGCGCTCGCCGGTCCATTGCTGGAGGGCGCGGGTGAGGTCGTTGGCGATGGTGCGGCTGCCGGTCTCGGTGAGGCTGAGCTCGATGCGGCCCTCCTCGAAGCGGACGAGGCGCACATCCCGTTCGAGCTGGGACTTCAGGACGATCTCGCGCTTCTCGCCCGCCAATGCCACCACGTCCTCGAAGCGGCGAAGCCGCATGGTCGGTTCGGGCTGCGCCGCCTGAGGGCGCGGCTGCGAATACGGCTGGGACGTCGCCAGGGCCATGGTGCCGGAGGTGGCGGGGCCGGAAGGACGGGGCGGCGGCGCGGAGGGGCCGCCCACGGGAACCGGCGCGCCGTCCTTCAGGGCGCGCAGCGCCTCGTCCGGAGTCGGCAGGTCGGCCGCGTAGGCGAGCCGCACGATCACCATCTCGGCGGCGGCGATCGGCCGGTTCGAGGATTGCACCTCGGGAATGCCCTTCAGGAGGATCTGCCAGGCGCGGGACAGGGTCCGCACCGACAGCTTCTGGGCGTAGTCCGTGCCGCGGGTCCGCTCGATCTCTGAGAGAGCGGGGTCCCGGGCGGCTTCGGGGATCAGCTTGAGGCGGGTGACCACATGCGAGAAGGCCGCGAGATCGGAGAGGATCACGGCCGGATCCGCGCCGGCATCGTATTGCGAGCGCAGGCCCGCGAAGGCGGCCGGAACGTCGCCGCGCATCACGGCCTCGAAGAGGTCGATGACCTGGGTGCGGTCGGCGAGCCCCAGCATGTCGCGCACGGTGTCGGGCGTCACCACGCCGGCGCCGTGCGCGATGGCCTGGTCCATCAGCGACAGGGAATCGCGCGCCGAGCCTTCCGCCGCGCGGGCGATGGCGGCCAGCGCCTCCTGGTCCGCCTGCACGCCCTCGGCGTCGCAGATGCGGCTCAGGTGAGCCACGAGCTTGTCGGCCTCGATGCGGCGCAGGTCGAAGCGCTGGCAGCGGGACAGGATCGTGACGGGGACTTTCCGGATCTCGGTGGTGGCGAAGATGAACTTCGCGTGCGGCGGCGGTTCCTCCAGGGTCTTCAGGAAGGCGTTGAACGCCTTCTCCGAGAGCATGTGGACCTCGTCGATGATGTAGACCTTGTAGCGGGCCGAGACCGGCGAATAGCGGATGCCGTCGATTATCTGGCGGACGTCGTCGATGCCCGTATGGGAGGCAGCGTCCATTTCCAGCACGTCCACGTGCCGCGATTCCATGATGGCTTCGCAATGGACGCCGAGCTCGGGCATGTGGATGGTGGGGGCGCCGGAGCCGTCGGGCTTCTGGTAGTTCAGGCCGCGGGCCAGGATGCGGGCCGTGGTGGTCTTGCCGACGCCGCGGACGCCGGTGAGCATCCAGGCCTGAGGGATGCGGCCGGTCTCGAAGGCGTTCGAGAGGGTGCGCACCATCGCTTCCTGGCCGATCAGGTCGTCGAAGGTCTTAGGCCGGTATTTGCGGGCAAGAACGCGGTAGGGCGAGGCCGGCGCAGCAGGCGCGGGCGCGGCGGGGAAGCCCGGCAGGGCCGGCTCGTCGTTCAGGGGCGTGCCGGCTGTGGTATCGTCCATCGACTGCAAGGCTTTGGAAAATCTCGAGGTGGGAGGCTGGACGAAGACCCGTTCGGTCTCGTTAGGGCTGCTTCCTTCCGGACCTGACCCGGTTGGCGAGTGAGACGTCCCTCGCCAACCTCCCACCGGCTATATGGGCGTTCTGCCTGAGAAACGCAAGTTGGAAACGTGCCCCCTTCCACCGCCATCCCCGGTCTCCACCGACCTCTTCCTGGGCTGGAGCGGAACACAGGCTGACACGAAGCCGCGGGCTCGGTTACATAGCGCCATGACATTCAAGCTCGATTCCCGGCTCGAAGCCGACACGATCCCGGTCGGCGACCTCGCCCTCTCGTCCGTCCTGCTTCTGAACGACGCACGCTTCCCCTGGTTCGTGCTGGTGCCGCGCGTCGCGGGAGCGAGCGAGCTCACCGACCTTTCGGAGGAGCAATCAACCCAGCTCATGCAGGAGATCCGCATCGCCACCAGGGTGATGCTGGAGCTCTCCAAGCCCGACAAGGTGAACGTGGGAGCGCTGGGCAACATCGTGACGCAGCTCCATGTGCACGTGATCGGGCGCTTCCGCTCCGACCCGGCCTGGCCCGGCCCCGTCTGGGGGCACGGCACCCGCAATCCCTATCCCGACCATGCGGCGGCGGCCCTGATCGAGCGCGCCGCCACCCTTTTCGCGTCGGCCTGACCTCATGAACCGTCCCATCGCCTACATCACGAACCCGCTCGCGCGCCACAGTGCCGAGCACGACCCGGAGGCGCTCGCCAAGGCCGCGAAGGATCCGCGGGCCGCCATGGTGGTCCTGGCCGGCGACCTGCCGATCCTCCAGGCCGGAGAGCCGGGAACGAGCCTTCTGCCCGCCTCGGTGCTGGGCCGCCTTCCCGGCCATCGGGAGCAGGTTTTTCTCGGCACCCTCGGGGAGCGCCCGGTGGTGGCGACCCTGGCCGCGCCGGAGGCGGCGGAGGCGTTCCAGGAGGATCCGGCCTTCACGGCCGTGGACCTGCGCTCCATCGCCGTGCGCGGCCTCGTCCCAGCCGAGGAGCTCGGCCTCCTCGCCATGGCGAAGTCCCTGCTCGACTGGCACCGGCGGCATCGCTTCTGCGCCAATTGCGGCGCCCCGACGGAGCCCGCCCGGGCCGGCTTCCGGCGCGACTGCAGCGCTTGCGGCGCCCAGCACTTCCCCCGCACCGACCCGGTGGTGATCATGCTGATCACCAGGGGCGACAAATGCCTCATGGGCCGCCAGCCGCGCTTCGCGGAGAAGATGTATTCCTGCCTCGCGGGCTTCCTGGAGCCCGGCGAGACCATCGAGGATGCGGTGCGGCGGGAAACCTTCGAGGAAGCCGGAATCCGCGTGGGCGCGGTGCGCTACATGACCTCCCAGCCCTGGCCCTTCCCGTCCAACATCATGATCGGCTGCATCGGCGAGGCGCTGACCGACGAGATCGCCTTCGATGGCGAGGAGCTGGAGGACGCGCGCTGGTTCACGAAGGACGATGTGAGGCGCATGCTGGAGGGCGCGCACGAGCTTTACGCCGCCCCCGCCCCCATCGCGATCGCGAACCACCTGATCCGGGAGTGGGTGAAGGATTGAGGGGACCCGGGGAGGCCATGACGTCAGGGCGGCGCGCTCGCCCGACAGGCCTTCAATCCTCCTCGACCGCCTCGCGGATGAGGAGGATCACTCGGCCGCTTCCCTGATCTTCTCGCGAAACGGATCGGCGGGGTAGACCCCGAGGATGCGCAACTCGCGGGAGAAGAATTCCAGTTCCTCCAGCGCCCGCTTGAGGTTCGTCTCCTCGGGATGGCCGTCGACCTCGGCGTAGAACTGGGTCGCCAGGAACTCGCCTTCGAGCATGTAGCTCTCGAGCTTGGTCATGTTGATGCCGTTGGTCGCGAAGCCCCCGAGCGCCTTGTAGAGCGCGGCCGGAAGGTTGCGCACGCGGAACACGAATGAGGTGACGGTCGGGCCCTGGCCGACCGGGGCCCATTGCGGCGCCTTGGAGAGAATGACGAAGCGGGTGGTGTTGTGGGCCTCGTCCTCCACGTTCTCCGCCAGGATCTTGAGGCCGTAGATGCCCGCCGCCATGGGAGGCGCCAGGGAGGCGCGGGTCGGGTCCTTCCACTCGGACACTTCGCGGGCGGAGCCTGCGGTGTCGCCGGCCACGACGGCCTTGAGCCCGAGCTTGCGGATGATCTTGCGGCACTGGCCCAGCGCATGGACGTGGCTGTGCACGCTCCTGATCGTCCCGAGATCGGCGCCAGGGATTGCCATGAGGTGGAAATGGATCGGCAGGAAGTGCTCGCCGACGATGTGCAGCCCGGAGGTTGGCAGCATGTGGTGGATGTCGGCCACGCGCCCCGCGATGGAGTTCTCGATCGGGATCATGGCGAGGCCGGCCGTTCCCTCGTTCACGGCCGCCAGGGCATCCTCGAAAGTCGGGCATGGCAGGGGCTGCCAGTCCGGACGCGCCTCCGAGCAGGCCGTGTGGGAATTGGCCCCAAGCTCGCCTTGGAATGAAATAAGCTTGCTCATCGTATCCTCCGCGTCGCGATGATCTCGCGCGCCCTGTCCAGGTCGTGAGGGGTATCGACGCCGAGAGGCACGTCGTCCACCACGACGGCATCGATGCGCATGCCGGCCTCCAGCGCCCGCAGCTGCTCCAGCTTCTCGCGCATCTCCAGCGGCGACGGCTTCAGGCCGACGAAACGCTGCAAGGCCCTGCGGCGATAGGCATAAAGTCCGATGTGATGATAAAGCGGCCCGTCGCCGTAGGGCGCGGTCGCGCGGGTGAAGTAGAGGGCCCGGAACCGCCCTGCGGAGACCGGACTTCCTACCATCTTCACCACATTGGGATTGGTCTTCTCGTCTTCCCGCTCGATGACGGCCACGAGGGTCGCGATGTCGACCGCCTGGTCCGAAAGCGGCAGGATGGAGGCCGCGATCGCCCTCGGGTCGATGGTCGGCAGGTCGCCCTGCACGTTCACGACAACGTCATGGCGCCCCTCCGGGTCGAGCTTTTCCACAGCCTCGAAGATGCGGTCTGAGCCCGAGGCGTGATCGGCCCGGGTCATGACCGCCTGCCCGCCCGCCCTGGACACGGCCTCGGCGATCTCGGGGGCATCCGTCGCCACGGCCACCGGGCCGATCCCCGCTTCCGCGGCCCGGCGCCACACATGGACGATCATGGGCTCGCCGGCGATCTCGGCCAGGGGCTTGTTCGGCAGCCGGGTCGCGGCGAGGCGGGCGGGGATGAGGACGAGAGGGTCGGACATGATGCAGTCTTCGGGAGGAACTGCGCGTCCTTAGAGCATCGGGCCCGAAAGTGGAAGGCAGGGACGGTTTGTCCCGGGCCGAAACCGGACCTTCGAGCGCCCCCGGGCGTTCGGGGGCCGTGCTGCGACCACGAGAACGGCGAAAACTCCGGCGAACCCCATTGTCAAAACCCCATCACTACGGCTAAGCAACGGCCCTATCGCGGGCACCCGCCCGCGGATCCGTTCTGCTGCGCTGATTTCGCCGGTGTACGAAGGCGAGGAGAGCCTAACTGATGAATATCGAGACCAATAAGATCGCGGGCGCCGTTTTCGGTACGCTTCTCTTCGTGGTCGGCGTCAACGTTATCGCCGGCGGCCTGTTTTCACCTCATAAGCCCGCTGTTCCCGGTTACGACCTCCCGGCTCCGGAAGAAGCCGCCGCCGGCGCTGGAGACGCTCCCGCAGAGCCCGAGCAGCCCCTCCCGGTCCTCCTGGCCAGCGCCGATCCGGCCAAGGGCCAGAACTCGGCCAAGAAATGCGCGGCCTGCCACACCTTCGAGAAGGGCGGCCCGAACAAGGTCGGCCCGAACCTCTACGGCGTCGTCGGGCGCCCGGTCGCCTCGCACGAAGGCTTCAACTACTCCGCGGGCATGAAGGCCCATGGCGGCGACTGGACCTACGAGGCGCTGGACGCCTTCATCCACAATCCGAAGAAGGCGACGCCGGGCACCATCATGGCCTTCGCGGGCGTTGCCCAGGCCAAGGAGCGCGCCGACCTCCTGGTCTATCTGCGGACCCTGTCCGACAGCCCGGTTCCTCTGCCGGCTGCGCCGTAAGCCGTTCGGACGACATCACATTTCTGAAAGCCGGGCCCCAAGCCCGGCTTTTCTTTTAGGCTCCCACGGGTTTGGGCGTTATCCCTTGCACTCGCCTCAGCGCGCACAAAATGTAAGCTAGCGCATCGCGCGGCCCGCTGGGTCCGGGCCGCGCGATGCGCCAGGATAGAAGACGCATCGGATGAATCCCAAAAGTGGTTTCCACGTTTGGGTCCGATGCTTGAACAACAGACGCCTCACCCCTTCAGGAGACGCCGTGTGATCCGCACCCTTCTGCCGAGCTTCCTCGCTGCCCTCCTCGCCTTCACCCCCCTCGCAGCCCAGGAAGCGCCATGGCGGCATGGTTCGGCCCTGCTCGACGAGCCACGATACCCTCCTGGCTTCCCGCATTTCGATTACGTCAACCCGAACGCCCCGAAGGGCGGGCTCGTCCGCCTGGGCGCGCTCGGCACCTTCGACAGCTTCAACGTCGTCGTCGCCGGCGTGAAGGGCTCGCCCGAGCAGGGGCTGGGCCTCATCTACGAAACCCTGACCACCTCCGCCCTCGACGAGCCGAACGCGTCCTACGGGCTGCTCGCCGAATCCTTCACCTATCCGGAGGATTACGGGTCCGTCAGCTTCCGCCTGCGCCCGGAGGCGCGCTGGCACGACGGGCAGCCGGTGACGGCGGACGACGTGATCTTCTCCTTCGAGACCCTGAAGACCAACTCTCCGACCTATGCCTTCTACTACGCCAACGTCACCAAGGCCGAGAAGGTGGGCGAGCGCGAGGTGAAGTTCACCTTCAACGAGAAAGGAAACCGCGAGCTGCCGCAGATCATGGGGCAGCTGATGGTCCTGCCGAAGCACTGGTGGGAAGGCACGGCCCCAGACGGACGCAAGCGCGACGTGACGCAGACCACCCTCGAGCCTCCGCTCGGTTCCGGCCCATACCGCATCAAGAGCTTCGATGCGGGCCGCAACGCGTCCTACGAGCGCGTGAAGGACTATTGGGGCGAGAAGATCAACGTGAATGTCGGGCAGAACAACTTCGACGAGATCCGCTACGAATATTACCGCGATGCGACGGTCCTGCTCGAGGCCTTCAAGGCCGACCGCCTCGACTTCCGCACCGAGAACAGCGCCCGCAACTGGGCGACCGGCTACGACTTCCCGGCGCGGCAGGAAGGCCGCGTCATCCTCGAAGAATTTCCCTTCCGGGCCACGGGCGTGATGCAGGCCTTCGTGCTCAATATGCGGCGCGACAAGTTCAAGGACCAGCGCGTCCGCAGGGCCTTCAACCTCGCCTTCCCCTTCGAGGAGCTGAACAAGACGATCTTCTACGGCCTCTACGAGCGGCCCTCGAGCTTCTTCTACGGGCTCGATCTCGCGTCATCGGGCCTGCCCGAGGGACAGGAGCGGGAGATCCTGGAGAGCGTCCGCGACAAGGTCCCGGCCTCCGTCTTCACGACGCCTTTCAAGAACCCGGTCAACGACTCGCCCGAGACCATCCGCAACAACCTGCGCGAGGCCGACCGCCTGCTCAAGGAAGCCGGCTGGGAGGTGAAGAACGGCCGCCGCGTCAACGCCAAGGGCGAGGTCCTGAGCGTCGAGCTCCTCAGCAACAGCCCGAACGAGGAGAGGGTGTTCCTGCCCTACAAGGCCTCGCTGGAGCGTCTCGGCATCGCCGCGGCGGTGCGCACCGTCGACGACGTCCAGTATACCAACCGCACCCGCGCCTTCGACTTCGACATCGCCACTGGTCTCTGGCCGCAATCCCTCTCCCCCGGCAACGAGCAGCGCGAGTTCTGGGGATCCCAGGCCGCGGCGCGCGAGGGCTCGCGCAATCTCGCCGGCATCGCCGATCCCGGAATCGATGCGTTGATCGACAGGGTGATCTTCGCGCGTGACCGCGACGAGCTGGTCGCAGCCACGAAGGCGCTCGACCGCGTTCTGCTCGCCCACGATTACGTGGTCCCGCAATGGACCTCGCTCAAGCAGCGCACGGCGCGCTGGAACCGCTACAGCCATCCGGAGACCATGCCGCGCTATGGCGGCGCCGCGTTCCCGACCATCTGGTGGTATGACGAAGCCAAGGCCGCCAAGACGGGAGCCCCGCGATGAGAACGTTCAGCCGCCGCAGCATTCTCGCGACCGGCGCGGCAAGTGCCGCGCTTCCCTTCCTGCCGCGCGTCGGCCTGGCCCAGGAGGGCGAAACGGAAACGCATGGCCTTTCCAGTTTCGGCGAGCTGAAGCAGGCGCCGGACTTCAAGCACTTCGCTTATGTGAATCCCGCCGCGCCCAAGGGCGGCACGCTGGCGATCCAGATCAAGCAGATCACAGGCAACCAGAACTTCGACACCTTCAACACCCTCAACGTCTTCGTGCTCAGGGGCGACGGCGCAGCCGGCATGACCGGCACCTTCGACAGCCTCATGGCCGGCTCGGCGGACGAGCCGGATGCGCTCTACGGCCTCGTTGCGAAGAGCGTGCGCATCTCCGACGACAGGCTCAGCTACCGTTTCATCCTGCGCCCGGAAGCGCGCTTCCACGACGGCTCGCGGCTGACCGCGAAGGACGCGGCTTTCTCCCTGAGCATCCTGAAGACCAAGGGCCACCCGGTCTTCTCCCAACTCCTGACGCAGATGGAGTCCGCCGAGGCGGAGGCCGACGACATCCTGCGCGTCCGCTTCACGCCGCAGCGCAGCCGCGACATCCATCTCGTCGTCGCCGGAATGCCGATTTTTTCGGAACGCTACTGGCAGGGCAAGGATTTCCAGGCCTCGACCCTGGAAGCGCCACTGGCTTCCGGCCCCTACAAGGTCGGCCGCTTCGAGGTCGGGCGCTTCATCGAGTTCGAGCGCGTGCCGGATTACTGGGCCAAGGACCTGCCGGTGAATGTGGGGCAGAACAATTTCGACCGCATCCGCTACGAGTATTTCCGCGACCGCACCGTGGCCTTCGAAGCCTTCAAGAACGGTACGCTCAACTATCACGAGGAGTTCACCTCCCGCACCTGGTCGACCGGCTACGACTTCCCGGCCGCGCGCGACGGCAAGGTGAAGAAGGAGGAAATCGCGAACGACGCCCCCTCGTCCATTCAGGGCTGGTACTTCAACACGCGCCGCGAGGCCTTCAAGGACCCGCGCATCCGGGAAGCCATCGGGCTTGCCTTCGATTTCGAGTGGACGAACACCAACATCATGTTCGGCCTCTACAAGCGCACCACGTCGTTCTTCGAGAACAGCGACATGAAGGCGGTGGGCAAGCCCTCGGCGGAGGAGCTGGCCCTGCTCGAGCCGTTCCGCGACAAGCTTCCCGCCTCGGTGTTCGGGGATCCCGTGCTTCCGCCCGTCTCCGACGGTTCAGGACAGGACCGGCAGCTTTTGCGCCGCGCGGACGAGCTGCTGCGCCAGGCCGGCTGCAAGCGCGACGGCGGCGTGCTGAGGCTGCCGAACGGCCAGGCCTTCACCATCGAGTTCCTGGATTTCCAGCCCTCGCTCCAGCCCCATACCCAGCCCTTCCAGAACAACCTGAAGCGCCTCGGCATCGATGCGCGCTCACGCATCGTGGATGCGGCCCAGTATCAGCAGCGCCTGAACGAGTACGATTTCGACATGACGAGCCGCGCGCTGGTCGGCTCCACGACGCCGGGCGACAGCCTTCGGACCGTTTACGGCTCGCAGGCGGCGCGGACACCGGGCGCGCAGAACCTGGCCGGGATCGCCGATCCCGCCGTCGACGAGCTCATCGAGAGGATCGGCAACGCCAAATCGCGCCAGGAGCTGAACATCGCCTGCCGCGCCCTGGACCGGGTCCTCCGATCGGGCCATTATTGGGTGCCCATGTGGTACCGGGCCAGCGAATGGCTGGCCTATTGGGACCAGTTCTCGCGCCCGGAGACCAAGCCCCGCTTCGCGTCCGGCGCGCCGGGAACCTGGTGGTACGACGCCGAGAAGGCGAAGCGGATCGGAAGAGGATAAGGCTTGGACACAATCCTGACGGCACGCAGGGAGGCGGACATGCCCCGCCTGATTCTGCGCTTCGAGGGCTTGGCCCTCTTCGTCCTGGCGACACTCGCCTTCGCCCATCTGGGCCTCTCCTGGTGGCTCTATGCGGCTCTCTTCTTCCTTCCGGACCTGAGCTTTGCGGCCTACGGGGCGGGCCCGAGGCTCGGAGCCGCGATCTACAACGCGCTCCACTCCACCCTCGGGCCGGCCCTCCTGGCGGGGCTCGGATGGCTGTCGGATAGCGTTCTCCTCCTCGGGCTCGCGGCGATCTGGGCGGCCCATATCGGGTTCGACCGGGTGCTGGGCTACGGCTTGAAATACGCATCCGGCTTCAACGACACCCATCTCGGCCGCATCGGCCGCAAATCCGCAGGCGCCTGATGCTGGCCTATATCGCACGCCGCATTCTCCTCATGATCCCGACGATCCTCGGGATCATGCTCATCTCCTTCGTGCTGGTGCAGTTCGCACCCGGCGGTCCCGTCGAGCGCATCATCGCCCAGCTCCAGGGCCAGGATTCCGGCGCCTCCTCCCGCATCTCCGGCGGGGGCGGCGATTTCGGCGCGCAAAGCCCCGGCGGCGGGGCGGGCGATGCCTCCTCATCCCGCTATCGCGGCGCCCAAGGGCTCGATCCGCAATTCATCAAGCAGCTCGAAGCGCAGTTCGGCTTCGACAAGCCTGCCCCCGAGCGCTTCCTGAAGATGCTCTGGGACTATGCCCGCTTCGACTTCGGCAAGAGCTACTTCCGCGACATCTCGGTGCTGGAGCTCATCAAGGAGAAGCTGCCCGTCTCGATCAGCCTCGGCCTCTGGATGACGCTCATCTCCTATGCCATCTCGATCCCGCTCGGCATCAGGAAAGCCGTGCGGGACGGCTCCTCCTTCGACATCTGGACCTCGGCCATCGTCATCATCGGCTATGCGATCCCGGGCTTTCTCTTCGCCATCCTCCTGATCGTGCTCTTTGCGGGCGGATCGTTCTGGCAGATCTTCCCCTTGCGCGGGCTCACCTCCGAGAACTGGGCCTTCATGCCGTGGTACATGCAGATCGCCGATTACTTCTGGCATCTTGTGCTGCCGATCACCGCCATGTCGCTCGGCGCCTTCGCCACCTCGACCCTGCTCACGAAGAACTCCTTCCTCGACGAGATCCGCAAGCAATACGTGCTCACCGCACGCATGAAGGGCCTGTCCGAAAGGCAGGTGCTCTACGGCCATGTCTTCCGCAATGCGATGCTGATCGTCATCGCCGGCTTCCCGGGCGCCTTCATCGGCGCCTTCTTCGCCGGCGCACTTCTCATCGAGACGATCTTCTCCCTCGACGGGCTCGGGCTCCTGTCCTTCGAGTCCATCGTCAACCGGGACTATCCGGTGGTCTTCGCCAACCTCTACATCTTCTCGCTGGTGGGCCTGGCGGTGAACCTGCTCTCGGACCTCACCTATACCTGGATCGATCCGCGGATCGATTTCGAGACCAGGGAGGCGTGAGATGAACGAGAACGTTCCCCTCGTCTCGCCAGCGTCCTCGCCCGTGGCGCCTCCCCTGCCGCGGCAGGGTTTCATCAAGCTCTCGCCGCTCAACCGGCGGCGGCTCCAGAACTTCAAGGCCAACCGGCGCGGCTACTGGTCGTTCTGGATCTTCACGGTCCTGTTCGTGCTCAGCCTGTTCGCGGAGCTGATCGCCAACGACAAGCCGATTCTCGCCTCCTACAAGGGCGAGCTGCTCTTTCCTGCCTTCGTAAACTACCCGGAGGAGAAATTCGGCGGCTTCCTGGCGCAGACCGATTATCGCGATCCTGTCATCGCGAAGGAAATCGATGACAACGGCTGGATGCTCTGGCCGCCGATCCGCTTCTCCTACAACACGCACAATCTCGACCTTCCCGTTCCCGCGCCCGCGCCGCCGACCTGGACGCTCACCGACGAGCAATGCCGCCCCATCGCGGAGCGCACCGGCGGCACGGGCTGCAAGGACATCGAGTGGAACTGGCTCGGCACCGATGACCAAGGCCGCGACGTGGTGGCGCGCCTCATCTACGGTTTCCGCATCTCGGTTCTGTTCGGCCTCACGCTCGCGGGCATCTCGTCCATCGTGGGCATTCTCGCGGGAGCGGTGCAGGGCTATTACGGCGGCTGGACCGATCTCCTGTTCCAGCGCTTCATCGAGATCTGGACCGCGATTCCCTCGCTCTATCTCCTCATCATCATCTCGGCCGTGATCACGCCGAGCTTCTTCGTACTCCTCGGCATCCTTCTGCTCTTCTCCTGGGTGTCGCTCGTGGGCGTGGTGCGGGCCGAGTTTCTGCGCGCGAGAAACTTCGAGTATGTGCGTGCCGCGCGGGCGCTCGGGCTGTCGAACGGCACCATCATGTTCAAGCACCTCCTGCCGAACGCCATGGTGGCGACGCTGACCTTCCTGCCCTTCATCATCAACGGCTCGATCACGACGCTCACCTCCCTCGACTTCCTCGGCTTCGGCCTGCCGCCCGGCTCGCCTTCGCTCGGCGAGCTTCTGGCCCAGGGCAAGGCCAACCTCCAGGCGCCGTGGCTCGGCCTCGCGGGCTTCTTCGTGATCGCCATCATGCTCAGCCTTCTCATCTTCATCGGCGAAGCCGTGCGCGACGCCTTCGATCCGCGGAAGGCGTTTAGATGACCGAGCCCCTCCTCTCCGTCCAGGACCTCTCCGTCGCCTTCCGCCAGGGCGGAGGCGACGTGCTGGCGGTCGACCACGTATCCTTCGATGTCATGCCGGGCGAGACGGTGGCGCTGGTGGGCGAGTCGGGTTCCGGCAAATCCGTGACAGCCTTGTCCGCGCTCAAGCTCCTGCCCTATCCGTCCGCGCATCACCCCTCGGGCCGCATCCTGTTCAAGGGCAAGGACCTGATCGCCGCCGACGAGGACGAGATGCGCAAGGTCCGCGGCGACGACATCACCATGGTGTTCCAGGAGCCGATGACCTCGCTCAACCCGCTCCACACCATCGAGCGGCAGGTCGGCGAGATCCTCAAGCTGCATCGCGGACTCTCCGACCGCCAGGCGCGCGCCCGCACGCTCGAGCTTCTCGACCTCGTCGGCATCCGCGACGCGGAATCGCGGCTCGATGCCTATCCGCACCAGCTCTCCGGCGGGCAGCGCCAGCGCGTGATGATCGCCATGGCGCTCGCCAACGAGCCTGACCTCTTCATCGCCGACGAGCCGACCACCGCGCTCGACGTGACGGTCCAGGCGCAGATCCTGAAGCTGCTCGCCGAGCTGAAGAGCAGGCTCAACATGTCGATGCTCTTCATCACGCACGATCTCGGCATCGTGCGAAAAGTGGCCGACCGCGTCTGCGTGATGCTGAAGGGCAAGATCGTCGAGCAGGGAACCGTCGCGGAGGTGTTCGGCAATCCGCAGCATCCCTATACGCAAAGGCTGCTCGCCGCCGAGCCGAAAGGCCGCGCCAACCCGGTCGCGAAGGACGCTCCGGTCATCGTCGAGGCCGGGCCGATCAAGGTATGGTTCCCGATCAAGCGCGGCTTCTTCCAGAGGACCGTCGGCCATGTGAAGGCGGTCGATGGCGTCTCCGTGCGCGTGCGCAAGGGCGAAACCGTCGGCGTGGTGGGCGAATCCGGCTCGGGCAAGACG
>JAEWKH010000035.1 GCA_023386155.1 Pseudomonadota bacterium | reverse complement strand
AACTTCAACCGCCAATTCGTGAAGTTCTGCGGTCAGACGCCGACCGCCTATCGCAGGACGGCGCATCGCTGCACGACATCGACGTCTCCCTCAGCGCAGGAACGGCCTTTCGTGCCGCCCACATACGGAAATCACGGGGGCAGGGACAAAAAAGTACAGATGGCGATGAACGGAGGCGTGGAAGCCCTTGCGGCCGCTCCATAAAATCCTCCTGAAGGTCGTGCGAAGTGTACGGGGACTTCTGAGAAGACAAATAGAGTATTCCGTTCTGCCTCGCTCGCCCAACGCCTGAGAAACAAGACATGGCATGCCTCCGGGAAGAGGCGCCGCACATTTGGACCTCAAGCAACGCCAGCCAATTGGCTTGGGGTCAAGTTCGGGAGGAAAGCGCGATGTACCACTTCAAGAGTCTGGTTGCCTCTACACTCACCGCAGCATTGCTGGCTGGCACATCGCCAGCCTTTGCCGATTTCTGGTCAGATGCCGCCAAAGGCCTGCAGGGAACGACCATTCGGGGCATTTCCGAGAGCACGCCGCCGTCCAACTACGCCAAGGACGTCCTCGGCCCAGCCTTTACCAAGGCCACCGGCATCAAGGTCGAGTTCGAGGCGACGTCCTGGGACCAGATGTACGACAAGGCCATCAAGGACATGGAGGCCAATACCGGCATCTACGACTTTGTCTATATCGAGCAGGATATCATCTACAGCTATCTCGCCCGCAACTTCCTGGTCGATCTCACGCAGGCTCTGAACGAGAACCCCACTCTCAAATCTCCCGATTTCGACCCATCGAAGTTCACGAGCTTCATCGACAATTTCAAGAACGACAAGGGCGATCTGTTCGGCGTGCCGATGGAGGCCTTCGTCAAGGTCTATCTCTACCGCAAGGACCTGTTTGAGGATCCGAAGATCAAGGAGGCCTACAAGGCCAAGTACGGCACCGACTTGGCGCTCGCGAAGGACCACAAGGAATATCGCCAGATTGCCCAGTTCTTCACCGAATGGGGCAAGGCCAACGGGCAGGAGCTTTGGGGAACGACCGTACAGGCCGCCTCCGGCCATCCGGCCTCCGTTTATGAACTGGTCGAAAGCGTCCTTCCGACCTTCGGGGTCTACAATTGGGGCATCGATACCAAGACCTACGCCGCATCGGTTGCCAATGGCGGGCGCCTGAACAGTCCGGAGGCCAAGGCGGCGATCTCCTGGTGGATCGGCAATCTTGCCTATGCGCCGCCGGAATCGACATCGAGCACCTGGGATGAGGTCGCGGCAACCTTCGCGGCAGGTCGCGCCGCGCAAGGTTTGGTCTATGGCGAGAACGCAGCCTGGATTGCCACGGACAGCAAGAAGTCGACCGTGGTCGGAAAGGTTGGCGTTGCGCTTCCGCCGGTTGAGTCCGGCGTCATCGACCAGGCGACATCCGGCGCGGGATATATCGGCTATTACGATGGCGGTGCCTTCGGCATTCCTCATTCCTCGAAGAACAAGAAGGCCGCTCTCCTATGGCTGCAATATATCGGCCAGGAATCGGTGCAGGCCGACTGGGCCCTTGCCGGATCGCGCATCACCCACAAGGCAACCTATGACGATCCGAAGGTCAAGGAACAGGACAAGAAAGTCGACGGGTACTACACGCTCATGCGAGAGAAAGGGCCGCTCTTCCGCGGGGCTCCTGCGTTCCCGTTCCACAATCAGGTCCGTGAGGCGATTGCCCCCTACATCTATCAGGCGATCACGGGCGAACTGAAGCCGGACGAAGCTCTCGACAAGGCCGCCGCGGCCGCCGACGCCGAGCTGAAGACCCTCGGTTATCGCAAGTGACGCCTTCTTTCCTTGGGACGAGTGGGCCGCCGCGCTTCGGTGCGGCGGCCATTTAACCCCGGATGTCCCGAACGGCAGGGACCCGTTGGCAGGAGCACTCAATGCGTTCGAATTCGGTGGGATGGCTTTTCCTCGCGCCAACCCTCCTCATCCTTTTTGTCTTCGGCGTCGTTCCATTCCTCTACGTGCTCGTGATCGGGTTCATGCAGTGGAACAGCTTCGCGGCCAACCCTGAGATGCAATTCGTAGGAGTCGAGAACTTCCGGCGTCTCGTCTTCGACGATCAGTTTCTCTATTCCCTGTGGCTCACGTTCAAGTTCGCGTTATTCGCCGTGGTGACCGAGATCGTGCTCGGCTATTTCCTGGCGCAGCTCTTCATGCGCGACTTTCCCGGAAAAGGTTTTTTCCGCACCATTCATACGCTGCCGCTTGTCATCGCGCCCATCGCCGTCGGCGCCACCTGGCGGCTCCTCACGATTCCCGGTCTCGGGCCGCTTCCCTATTACCTCAACCGGTGGCTCGGCTACGAATTCAACATCAGTCGCTACATCGACCAAGCCTTCTTCACCACGGTGGTCATGGACGTGTGGCACTGGACGCCGCTCGTCACACTGACCCTCCTTGCAGCGCTCTCGTCCCTGCCGAAGGAGCCCTTCGAGCAGGCCCAGATCGATGGCGCAAATCGCTTCCAGATCTTCTGGCACATCACGCTGCCTCTCCTGAAGCCGGCCATTCTCGCAACCGTGTTCATCCGGATGATGGATGCGCTCCGTACGGTCGACGAGGTCTGGATGCTGACCGGCGGCGGACCGGGGGCGGCCACCCGCTATATCGGGCTTTACATCTGGCGCGTCGTCTTTCCGAAGACCGATTACGGTTATGGGTCCGCCATGTCTCTCATCACACTCTATTTGACCATCGTCATGTGCTGGCTTCTCTACGCGGGCCTGATCGCAAGACGGGATTTGAAGAGGGCAGAATGATGCGTCATCTTCGCAGGAGAGCGCCTGCATCGCTCGGTTCGATCCTGTTCTGGGTTATCGCGAGCCTGATCACGCTTCTTCCGATCTACTGGATGTTCGTGGTCTCGGCCAAGAGCCGCGTGCAGCTCTTCGGAAGCCCGAGCTTCCTGATATCGAGCTTCTTCACGGAAAATTACACGAGCACGCTGAGCGACCCGGCCTTCCAGCGCTACATGATCAATTCCATCGTGATCGCCACCTCGAATGCGCTGCTGGTGACGACCCTGGCCCTGCTCGCGACCTACGCTCTCTCCCGATTCAATCTGCCGGGAAAGGAGAACCTGTTCTTCTGGACCATCACGAACCGCATGGCGCCACCGGCCGTGTTCCTGCTGCCGCTGTTTCTCCTCTACACGCAAGTGTTCGTGGTCGCGGATGTCAAGCTGTTCGATACACGGATCGGCCTGATCCTTCTCTATTGCGTCTTCAATCTCCCGTTCGCGATTTGGACTCTGCGCGGGGTCATCGATGGCATTCCCAAGGAGCTGGACGAGGCTGCGTTCGTGGATGGCGCCAACACCTGGCAGGTTCTGACCAAGGTCATTATACCGCTCGCGAAACCCGGATTGGCCGTAACCGGCATTCTCACCTGGGTCTTCGCATGGAATGAGTATCTATTCGCTGCAACGCTGACGAGCGTGAACGCGCGCACGATTACGACCGGCCTCGCCGAGTTCGTCACGGTCACGGGGACGAACTGGGGGCGAATGGCGGCAACCGCGATGCTGACCCTCGTACCTGCTCTTCTGGTCCTCGGTCTGGCACAGCGTCATATCGTGGCGGGGCTCACCTTCGGTGCCGTGAAGGAGTGACGAATGGCCGACGAGACTGAGCAAGTTGCCGTAAAACGTCACGGATTCCTGCCGATCGAGACGAATACGTTCGATCGCGTCTTCATCGCCGTGCTCGTCTTCGTGGCTCTGCACTTGTTCTGGATGCGTTTCGTCGAGGCCGCCCTTCCGCTCGGTGTGGCGACGGTTCTGTCACTGATCATCGGGGCGCTCATCGTCGCGCGTGGGTAGGAGGACTCCTGATGAAAGCACTCGTTCTTGAGGAGAAGGGAAAACTCTCCATCCGCGATCACCTCGTCGAGGAGAAACTCGGCCCTCGCGACGTGCGGATCCAGTTGAAGGTGGTCGGCGTCTGCGGCAGCGATGTTCATTACTACACGCACGGTGCCATCGGTCCTTTCGTGGTGCGCGAACCGATGGTTCTCGGCCACGAAGCCGCCGGCGTCGTGACGGAGATCGGATCCGATGTCCGCGATCTCAAGGTCGGCGACCGGGTCTGCATGGAGCCGGGCATTCCCGATCCCACCAGCCGCGCCACGCGTCTCGGGCTCTACAATCTCGATCCTTCCGTCCGGTTCTGGGCGACACCTCCTGTGCACGGGGTCCTGCGCCCCAGCGTGGTCCATCCGGCGGACTTCACGTTCAAGCTGCCGGACAACGTGTCGTTCGAGGCCGCCGCGATGGTGGAGCCGCTGGCCGTCGGCGTCCACGCTGCGACGAAAGCCCAGGTGAAGCCGGGGGATGTCGCTGCGGTGATCGGCGCGGGTCCCATCGGCCTTGTGACGGTGCTTGCCGCGCTGGCCGCCGGATGCGCCCGTGTGATCGTAACCGATGTCGATGACGACAAGCTGGCGCTCGCCGGGACGTTGGGGCCTGTCACGCCCGTGAACGTGCGCAGCCGCGACCTGAATGATGTGGTGAGAGCCGAGACGGACGGGTGGGGCGTCGATATCGTGTTCGAATGTTCCGGCAATGAGAAGGCGGCCGCCGACGTGTTCGATCCACTCCGACCGGGCGGATGCGTCGTCTACGTTGGCATTCCGCTGGAGCCCATCGCCTATGATGTCGCCAAAGCCCAGATCAAGGAGGCGCGCGTCGAGCACGTGTTCCGTTATGCTCATGTGTTTCCACGCTGCATCGCCATGCTCGCGTCGGGCTCCATCGATGTGGGTCCGCTCATCACCCGGACCTTTCCATTCTCCAAAAGCGTCGAGGCATTCGAGTATGCGGCTTCCGCGCCGAAGGGGGAGGTCAAGATTCAGATCAACATGCAGGACGAGGCCTAACGGGAAAGATCATGGCGCCAGTCACCATCAGGAATGTCAAAAAGCGTTATGGCTCGGCCGAGATCATTCATGGCGTATCGATCGACATCCAGGACGGGGAGTTCGTGATCCTCGTCGGGCCGTCGGGCTGCGGCAAGTCGACCTTGCTGCGCATGATCGCCGGCCTGGAGAACATCTCCGGCGGCGAGCTCCGCATCGGCCCCAAGGTGGTCAACGACGTTCCGCCCAAAGAGCGCGACATCGCCATGGTGTTCCAGAACTATGCGCTCTACCCGCACATGACGGTCGCCGACAACATGGCCTTCTCGCTCAAGCTCAAGAAGGCGCCCAAGACCGAGATCAAGGCCAGGGTCGACCGGGCCGCCGAGATCCTCGGCCTGGGCAAGCTCCTCGACCGCTACCCGCGCCAGCTCT
>JAEWKH010000166.1 GCA_023386155.1 Pseudomonadota bacterium | reverse complement strand
CCCCTCCCCATCGCAAGTCGGGTGTTCCCGACTTGCGCAACAAGAACGGATCTCGGGAACACCCGGGATCCGGGTCGGGTGTTCCCGACTTGCGCAAGAGGATGCCCATCTCAGGCAGGCCTGAGATGGGTGAGGAGGGAAACAGCGACTGCGTACCTCTGCAAGGACGATTCCACGTCTGGTTGACAGGAAGCGCCCGGCGGTACCTCATCCGGGGCTGGAGAATCGATCATCCCCTTCCCGAAGGCTCCCGCAGAGGTCAGATCCGTATGTCTCGCCGTTACGTCACCCTCGACGTCTTCACATCCGAGCGCTTTGCCGGAAACCCCCTCGCGGTCGTGCTGGAAGCCGAAGGGCTGGACGATGCGGGCATGCAGCGGATCGCCAAGGAGTTCAATCTCTCGGAGACCGTCTTCGTCCTCCCCCCGTCCGAGCCGCGCCAGCGCGCCGACATCCGCATCTTCACGCCGGCGCGCGAGCTGCCCTTCGCGGGCCATCCCACGGTCGGGACGGCGGTGCTGCTGGCGCTTCTCGACCAGAATGGCCAGGAGGGCGCGGTGGCGTTCGGCCTCAAGGAGAAGGTCGGTATCGTCCCCTGCGCGGTCGAGGTGAAGGATGCGACGAGCGGCACGGCGCGCTTTCGCCTGCCGCGCCTGCCTTTCGTCTGGGGCGAGGGCAAGGAGACCAAGGACTGCGCCTGGGCGCTGGGCCTCGACCCGACGGAGATCGGCTTCGGCCAGCACATCCCGAGCCGGCATTCCGCCGGCGTGGCCTATGATCTCGTCCCGGTCTCGTCCCTCGACGCGCTGGCGCGCTCCCGGCCGCACAATGAAGCCTTCGACAAGGCCTTCGGCGACAGCGATCATCCGTCGGCCTATGTCTATGCCCGCATCCCCGACGCGGAGGGCTTGAGGTTCCGCGCGCGCATGTACGGTCCCGGCATGGGCGTCGCCGAAGACCCGGCGACCGGTTCCGCCGCCGCTGCCTTCGCGGGCGCCCTCATGCAATGCGAGCCCCTGGGAGACGGCGAGCACAACATCGTCATCGAGCAGGGTGTCGAGATGGGACGCCCGAGCGAGATCGTCCTCCAGATGGTGATCAAGGGCGGAGCCCTCGAGTCGGCGGAGATTGGCGGCGGCGCGGTGATGGTGAGCCGCGGCGAGATTCTTGCATGAATCGTGACATCGCGATCCGGCGCGTCTCGCGCGTCGAGGCCTGCTGCCGGCCTTTCGACTGGCTCTGGCCGCAGCAGAACCGCGCCTTCGTCGAGGAGAACTGGGCGCGGCGCAAGGCGAGCGCGGCGCTGATGTTCAATGGCCGGGTGCTTCTGCTCCAGGGCCTTGATTTCGAGGGCGACGTCTGCCGCAACACCTATTTCGAGGTCGATTACGCGGACTTCCTGGCCTGGATCGATGCCGGCTACCCCGACCCGGCCATCGCCAACGGCTTTGCCATGGGCGCGTTGCGGGGATCTGACGGCGCCTTCATCTGCGGCGTCATGGTGGAGGGCACGGCCAATGCGGGGCGGATCTATTTCCCGGCCGGCACGCCCGACCTGCACGACCTGGAGCCCGACGGCTCGGTCGATCTCGCCGCCAGCCTCACCCGCGAACTGGCCGAGGAGACGGGGCTCTCCGAGGGCGATTACCACGTGGACGACGAGTGGATCGTCGTCCGGCGCTGGCCGACCATCGCGCTCATGCGGATGGTGACCCTGTCGGTCACGGCCGAGGAGGGCGCGGCGAGGATCCGCGCCAATATCGCGGCCCAGCCCAAGCCGGAACTGCAGGGCGTGCGGATCGTCCGCGGGACGGAGGACATCGACCCGGAGCGGATGCCGCTGTTCCTGCAATCCTTCTTCGAATGGGTTTTCGAGCATCGGACCTGAAAGTGGTTGCCGCTTTCATGATCCATTAGATGCTCTACTCTTCAAAGAGCGCATCGTTGATGTGTAGGATCAGCGATAGCCGTGCCGGGATTTCGAGGCGTTGACAATGCGCACGGCCTCCGCGTCGCGCCCGCCGGCGCAGGCGGCCTCCGCCTGGTCCATCTCGCCGTCGACCCGGTTATAGACCGACTGGTTCACGTGCCCCATGGCAAGGTCGTTGCTCATCACGGCGCGGTATCGGTCGATCTCCCCCTTGCAGCCCGACCCTTCCGGCATGCGGAAGCCGGACGGCGTGACGCTGGCGCTCGCGGGGGCAGGGGCCGAGGCGGTCTGATTGCAGGCGGCCAGCGGCAGCGCCAGCAATCCCGTCAGGCTCAAGGAAAGGATCGCTGTTCTCATGAAGACACTCCTGGATCGGTAAAGGCGAGGATCAAAGGCCAAGCTTGTTTCGATCTAGGGCGATTTGCCGAGAGACCAGACCCATCACGTGCCGAGTCATAACCCATACGTTAGTCGAGCCTTGTCTTTTCATTTGTTTCAACGGCTTGCCATCCGGACGAAGCCCCGTTACAAACAGGCCGTTGTTCGCGGCTTCACGCCCGCGGCCGAGGAGGATTTGGGCAGCGATGATGATCGGCTCCCCCAGCGCATGGACGAACGGTCCCGCTCCCGCGGCCGATCGCGCGCGTCTTCCTGGCCTCCTTCTCCTTAGCTGCCCCTGAGGGTCGGCTGGGCGTTGGCGCCTGGGCTCTCAGGGGTTCTGAACCAGCAGACAACCCCGAGCGCCAGGGACCGATCCCCAAGGCCTCACCCCTCCGAGAAGGACTAGACTTATGACCGCTTCCGTATCCGGCTCCTCCAAGGACCGCGTTCTGATCTTCGACACCACCCTGCGCGACGGCGAGCAATGCCCCGGCGCCACCATGACCCTGGAAGAGAAGCTCGAGGTGGCGGAACTGCTCGACACCATGGGGGTCGACATCATCGAGGCGGGCTTTCCCATCGCGTCGAACGGCGACTTCGAGGCCGTCTCCCTGATCGCCAAGCAGGTGAAGCGGGCGACCGTCGCCGGCCTCGCCCGCGCCATCACGGCCGACATCGCCCGGGCCGGCGAGGCGGTGCGCCATGCGGTCCGGCCCCGCATCCACACCTTCGTGTCCACCTCGCCGATCCATCTGGCCCACCAGATGCGCAAGTCGGAGGAGGAGGTCCTGGAGATCATCACCAAGACGGTGACCCAGGCCCGCAACCTGGTCGAGGACATCGAGTGGTCCGCCATGGACGCCACCCGCACGCCCATCGACTACCTGTGCCGCTGCGTGGAGGCGGCGATCAAGGCCGGTGCCACCACCATCAACCTGCCCGACACGGTCGGCTATGCGACGCCCGACGAGTATCGCGCCATGTTCCGGGCCGTGCGCGAGCGCGTGCCGGGTGCCGACAAGGCGATCTTCTCGGCCCATTGCCACAACGATCTCGGCCTCGCGGTCGCCAATTCCCTGGCGGCCCTGGAAGGCGGCGCCCGGCAGATCGAGTGCACCCTCAACGGCATCGGCGAGCGGGCGGGCAATGCGGCGCTGGAGGAGGTCGTCATGGCGATCCGCACCCGCGGCGACGTGCTGCCCTACGAGACCGGCATCGAGAGCACCATGCTGACCCGCGCCTCGAAGCTGGCCTCCGCGGCCACGTCCTTCCCGGTGCAGTACAACAAGGCCATCGTGGGCCGGAACGCCTTCGCCCATGAGAGCGGCATCCACCAGGACGGCATGCTGAAGAACGCCCAGACCTACGAGATCATGACGCCCGAGAGTGTGGGCGTATCCAAGACCTCCCTGGTCATGGGCAAGCATTCCGGCCGCGCCGCCTTCCGCAACAAGCTGGAGGAACTGGGTTACAGCCTCTCCGACAACCAGTTCCAGGATGCCTTCGAGCGGTTCAAGGAACTCGCCGACCGCAAGAAGCACGTCTATGACGAGGACATCGAGGCTCTGGTCGACCAGAACATCGCCATGGCCCATGACCGCATCAAGCTGGTCTCGCTCCATATCGTGGCCGGCACCCGCGGGCCCCAGCGGGCCACCATGCGGCTCCAGGTCGACGACAGGGTCGTGATCGAGGAGCAGGAGGGCAACGGCCCGGTGGACGCCACCTTCAACGCCATCAAGGCCCTGGTGCCCCACGAGGCGGTGCTGGAGCTCTATCAGGTGCACGCGGTGACCGAGGGCACGGACGCCCAGGCCGAGGTCTCGGTGCGCCTCTCCGCCGACAACCGCAGCGTGACCTCCCGGGCGGCCGATCCGGACACCCTGGTGGCCTCCGCCCAGGCCTATCTGGGCGCCCTCAACAAGCTCATGAGCCGCGGCGCCCGCCTGCACGCCCAGCACGCGGCGGAGTGATGAAACGGACAAAGGCCCGCTCAGCGGGCCTTTTCATTGCCGGCGGCCTTCTCCAGCTATCGAACCCGCGAGCGTGAGCGGGGGAGGGGCGATGCAGCGTTCCTGAAAGACCAGTCATCAAACCCTGCCCTCATCCCGAAGAGCGGCGGATCGGTGTCTCGAAGGAGGATCCCCTGCGCTCTGGAGACGCCCTCGGCCTTCGAGACGGATTGCGGCGCCAGCCCCTCAGGATGAGGACTCCGGGGAACCAGAACGATGGGCCAGCCTTGAGGGCAGGGCGTGAAGGCGAAAAGCCCAGCTTGAAGCGCCTCGGGGAAGGGAGCGCGGTCCCCATGACAAGGCGCTCGGCCGGGCGAAGCCGGAAACCTGAGCTTTGGAGGGAAAACCTCGTCAAATAGGGCTAGACAGGACCATCCCGGTTTGTTACACGCACGGCCTCTTCAGCGGACATCGCGCCGCTGATTTCGCTTCGGCGACGGGTGTGTAGCTCAGTTGGTAGAGCAGCTGACTCTTAATCAGCGGGTCCAAGGTTCGAATCCTTGCACACCCACCAAAATTTTCAAGGACTTGGGCGGTTAGCGGACGGAGCTGGCATCGTTGCCCGTTTCAAGTGACGCCAGAGGTTGCACTCCATCCCGTTATGAGCCGGTAAGCAGCCCTACCTGATCGCTCTGCGTGTCCGGATGGCGAATCTTAGCTTAGAGCACTTTTGCGGAATGGATCCGGTTCGCCGTCAAAAATGCGGCAGTCCAAAGAAGAGAGTTGATTCCACGCCCGGGGAATCAGCTTTAAGCGGCTGCACGTCGGCGAACGTCTTCCAAGATGGATATGACCTGGACGACTTCGACTTCGGTGAACACGCCAGCGATGCCGAGGTCGCTCAAATCCGTGAATGGGCTCTCATAAAGAAGCCTTGGGTCCATAGCGCCACGTTCCGTCAGATGGTCGATGACCATGTTGAGGAACTCGATCTGATTGGCGGATAACATTTTGCCTGCCAGGAAGGCATCGAACGCCCTCTTGGCCGCATCCCGCTCCAGTCCGACGAGGGATCGCACGAAGAGACCGAGGCCGCCATCGGCCTGGACCTGTTCAATCTCGGTCGGAGCGGCAATGCCGCCATCCAGGAACATGCGCTCCAATTCCGCAAGATCGGTCGAGGTCAGGGGCTCGTTCCTGCGAAGCTTGATGATGGCGATGTGATTTTCGTTGGCCCGCACGAAATGCCGCGCCTTAAGCCGGAAGCGATCCATGTCGGTGCCGACGCTCACGCCTGGAAGCTCGATCGTCGTGCCGGGCCCGATCTCATCCTCGAAATCGGTGACGACGATCGGGCGCTGCTTCAGTTCGATCAGCTTGACCAGATCGCGAAGTCGGCGGCGGACCGTTTCCAGCATCGGAACCGTGATGTCCCTCCAGAACTCGTCCGACTGGATATCGATGATGAGCTGGAGCTCCCGCGCCACCATGGGGACGTTCGCGAGTTCTTCAAGCAGGCTTCCGATCTGCGAGACTTTCTTGCGGAGCCCGTCGAAGGCCTTCTCCCGCCGCAGGCATGCGAGCTGCGTCTTGAGGATGATCAGATCGAACTGCTTGGCCGGGAGGTCGTCGTCCACAAGGCTGGACGGAAGCCCCGCAATACCGTCGATGAGTTCCGTACGCTCATCCAGGCCGAGCTTGGCCCAGGCATCATTGGCGGCATATTTCTCCACTAGGCGGCGTTTTGGACGGACAAGGAAATTGTCGAGGCTCATGCCTGCAACCTCTTCGCGCAACCGCTTCGCCAGGTCGTCCCGGAGCATGCCACATTGTGCCTCCAAGTCGGCCTTGGTTCCGGGTTCGCCCACGTGGCTCATTGGCGTGGGAGGCTGGCTGTAATCGCCTGCCGGCGCAGAGAGAGCGTCCTCGCCCAGCAATTGATCCAGTTCACCGATGAGTTCGACGCGCGACTCAAAAAGCCGCTTCGACAGGGAGTCGCCGAGAGAACCTTCGGCCAGATCCGGGTTCTGATTGAAGAACTCGAAGTTCTGGCAGAAATCGAAGACGGCGAAGAATTCCTTGTGCTGTCGCGGCCCGAAGAGATCCGGACACAGGCGCGTGCCGCGCCCGATCATCTGCCAGAACTTCGTCTTCGAGCGCACGATCTTGAAGAAGACGAGATTCACGACTTCCGGCACATCGATGCCGGTGTCGAGCATGTCGACGGAGATGGCAATATGGGGAGCCTTATCCGCCTGGCTGAAATCGTCGATCAGCGACTGAGCGTACTCGGTTTTGAAATCGATGACGCGCGCGAACGAGCCTTTCAGATGCGGATAGTTCTCGTCGAAACGGGAAGCGATGAACTGCGCGTGGTCATGGTTCTTGGCGAAGATGATCGTCTTGCCCAAGCGGTCGCCGCTCGCCACCTTGAGGCCATGGGTCACGAGGTGCTCGAGCACCTTGTCGACTGTGTCCTTGTTGAACAGCCACTTGTTGACGGCGGCGGCCTCGACACGATCGGGCACCGTGCCGTCCTCGTCCCATTCGATGGCATCCCAGGCCTCCTTCTCCTCGTCGGAGAGATCGTCGTAGGAGATGCCTTCGCGCTGGAACTTGAGCGGCACCGAGATGGCCCTCGGCGGCACCAGGAATCTGTCCTTTACGGCCTCGTCGAGGCCGTAAGCATCCGTCGGCACACCACGCTGGAGATTGAAGAGGCGATAGGTGTCGCGGTCGATCTCATCCTTCGGCGTCGCCGTCAGGCCGACGAGAAGACTGTCGAAGTAATCGAAGATCGCCCCGTACTTGCGGTAGACGGAACGGTGAGCCTCATCGATGACGACCAAGTCGAAATGTCCAGGACCGAAGCGGCGCTTGCCGTCCCGCGCCTCGTCGATTAGGCCCATCATGGTGGGATAAGTCGAGATATAGACGCGGCCCGTCGCCTCTTTGTCGGTCACAAGGTTTACCGGAGAGGCTGCGGGCAGGAAGGTTTTGAAGGCACTCACCGCCTGGTTCACCAGCGCGACCCGGTCGGCCAGGAACAGGATGCGCCGCGCCCAGTTCGCCTTCATGAGCAGGTCGGACAGGGCAATCACCGTGCGCGTTTTTCCCGAGCCGGTCGCCATCACCAGAAGGGCCTTGCGCTGGTGGTCTTTCTCGAAAGTTTCGGCGACGCGCCGGATCGCGCGGGTCTGGTAAAAACGCTCGACGATCTTGCTGTCGATCTCGGCAGAGCCCAGGGGCTTCAGGATCTCCCGGCGGCGGATGGCGAGTTCCAGCTCATCCTTGGTCAGGAAGCCTTGGATCGATCGGGGGGGATAGCGTCTGTCGTCCCAGATCCAATGCTCGTAGCCATTTGTGTAGAAGATCACTGGGCGCTGGCCGAACTGCTGCTCGAGGCAATCGGCGTATAGCTTCGCCTGCTGCTGGCCCTCGCGAGGATCACGCTTCGTACGCTTGGCTTCAACGAGGCCCAGGGGCCTCCCGTCGTCGCCCCAGAGCACGTAATCGATAAAGCCTTCGCCCTTCTGGTTCGGCATGCCGGTGACGCGGAATTCGCGGTCCTGCGGCTTGTCGAGAGGCCAGCCGGCCTCCGCCAGAAGAAGGTCGATGAAGGTGTCGCGGGTGGCCGCCTCATTGTAATCATGCGTGTCCGCCGTGCGGCTGTTCTCGGCCTTGACCTCGGCGATCTGGGCGCGGAGGGCGGCAATCTCCTCCTCAAGTCGGGCCCGCTCGGTCTCGCTGGCGAGGCGCTTTGCCTCCGCCTCATCACGGGCCTTCACCGTCTCGGCGAAACGCCGCGCGATTTCCTGGAGCTGGCCGAGCGTCCTGGCCTCGACGGCCGAGGTCTTCGGCAGCGCCTCCGGCGAGAAGGTGATGGAGGGGTCCGGCTTCGCGCCCCTGGCATAGGTGCGCACGAGCCAGTAGGAAATATGAAACAGCTCGCGCAGGGCCGTGGCAGCCTTCGCAAAGGGCACGGCCTGCCCGTCATGAACAGCCTTGTTGCCGAGATCCCTGACGATCCGCGCCTTGGCGACGAGCGGCTCGCCCACAAGGTTCTTGAAGCTGGGCTCGTGGATATAGGCCGAGAGCGTATGCTCGAACGGGTCCCTTAAGGCCGCCTCATGGCGGTAGAGCCATTTGACCAGGACCTCGAGCGAAAAGCGCGCATAGAAGCAGGCGGCCCTGGGATCCGCATGGGCCAGTCTCTCGGCCCGCGAGGCATGCTCGTAGACCTCCGCGAATTCAGGCGACAGGAAGCTGAATTGACTCACGGTTCGACTCCATTGCCAAGCTGCTGCTCAAGGGCCTCCCGGACAAGCCCGACGATGTAAGGCAGATCCTCGAGCTTGCTGTACCGTACCTCGATGTCGCCATTACCCCATCGGCCGAGATTCCTCACATCCCGGCACAGGCCACGCGGATCGCTGATATCGGAGGGGCTGATGTTGATCGACAGGATGAGCTGCTTGGCCTGGGGGATCACGTCGACGAAGTTCGTCTCCGCCTTGTAAGCCACATAGAGCTTCAGGAAATCCTCCGTGACGCAGGGGTCGAGCGCTTTGACCTCCTTCCGGAGGGCATCGAACAGCTCTCGGATCGGAGGATGCAGGAGATACGGATGATCGTCGATCGCGTAGGCGGCCGCTCTGTTCGTCTGAGGCTGGTATGCGGCCAGAATATCGCTCGGCAGCGAGGGCGAGGTCCAAACATCGACAGCCTGCCCGGCGAGCCGCTCCGCACGGGCCTTGATGGCCTCTTCGTTCCAGGTCTCCAAAGATCCAAGCTCGGCATTCACCTTCAGCGGGCTGTGCCTGAACCCGCCTTCCATGTCCCGTTTCTGCTTGAACGGGCGGTCGCTGTACTCGGCGTTGTAGCCCGTAAGCGTGAGGTTGCCGAGGGTGTGGAGATAGGTCTGGTGAATACGCTCCCAGTCGCTCCCGAGGTCGTTCTTCCACACATCGGAAAGATCCTCGTTCTGTGGCATGATGTGCTCGATCGTGTAATCCTGGACCTGCACCCGCTCCTTGCGCCCAAAGTTCTCGAAGCGGCGGAGCCAGTAGCTCCTGCTGCGGAAATTGTAGAGATCGCGCACCTGCATCGCGCCCTTGAACTCGGCATCGCCCGGGAACCGGCGATAGGACGGCAGCAGCAGGAAGTGGGCCTTGATGCTTTCGAGGTAGCGGTCCTTCTTCAGCGCCTTCGTGAAAGTCGCGAAGGTCTTGTTCATGGAGTTGGTCGGGATCGCGCAGATGGCACGGCGGAAGACATAAGCCTCGACCAGCCGGATCGCCTGCAGGAACTCTTCTTTCAGCAACCGGAATTCAATGTAGTCGTGGTAGAGCTCCAGCAGGAACGGATAGGCCACGTCGACCTTGAGTTCCCGCAAGTCGTGGAATGCCTTGCCGAGGTCCGGATCCTTTTCCGCCCCAAGCGCCATCGCGCAGTAATAGCGGGCGAAGTCGCGGATTTCCTTGACCAGCGCCTCGACACCCGCCTCCGCGACCTTCGGGGAGCGGGCATGGTCCTTGAACGCCTCGTACACGTCGTCGATGCGCGGAATGTCCCCGGTCTTCACGGTCAGGTAATGGCGCATGAAGCCGTCGAAATGGGCGTTGTAGCCCTCCTGGCCGAAGGACACTTCCATCGGCCGCCAGAACTGCTCATACAGGCGCGTCTGCAGGTCGGGCTCCAGCTCCATCAGGATGAAGTTCCGGATAAGGTCCGCCTGGCTC
>JAEWKH010000140.1 GCA_023386155.1 Pseudomonadota bacterium | reverse complement strand
GTCGTACTTGTGTGCGTAGGGGCGCGCACTCCCGCAGGCCACCCGGTGCCCGACCTTTCACGCGATCTTCATCGGACCTCGACCGGGCCGTCAGTGAACCGCGCGGACGATGGATGCCATGACGCAGCTGGACCAGGGAACCACCGGGGCGGGGGACGACTCCGGCGTGCCGCCGCGCCAAGGACCGCTGCGCACGGTGTGGACCGCCGTCACCGGGGTGGTCGGCGCCGTGGTCGGCCTCGCCCCGCACGTCCTGCACCACATCGGCCCGCTGGTCGGGACCGCGTTCATCGCTGGGGCAGGCGGGACCGCGCTGTTCGGCGCCATCGGGCTGCTGACCTCGATTCCGCTGCTCGTCAGACTGCGGCGGCGTTTCGGCTCCTGGTGGGCACCGGGCCTCGCGCTGCTCGTCTTCGTCGCCGCCTTCGTGGTCTCGACGACCGTGATCGGGCCGCTGATCAGCGGCAGCGAGGGCGTGGCCGCCTCCGAGACGATCCCACCCGCCGACCACGATGAACACCACTGACGGGCTCTCCCCACGGCGGCGCGGGCGATCGGTGCGGTCAGATCTTCAGCGAGACATCATCGTTCCTCCGGGCGGACGTTGAGGATCCCCCTGCCAGGGTGGGACGTCGTGCTCGCAAGCGCAGCCGGATCCTCGGGCACCGTCATCAGAAGGCCATCAGGAAGGTAGGGCGGCATGGGCCCCTCTGCGAGCGCACGTACCGCAGCCGGTGCGATCCCATCCGACACCGGCCGCGAGCGGAGGGGTTGATCGGGCGACCAAGCGCGCACTCGATGGGCCGAGGCGGACGGGCCCGGCCGGTGAGGCGTAGGCCCGGGCAAAGGACATGGGACGGCACACTGCTCATACTCAGCATCGCCACCGTCGGGTATCAGGCCGACACCGCCGAGGCTCTGGCAGCAGCGGGCTGGCGTGGCTGGGACGTATCGCCCTGGTCATGGTGGCGATCGCGACACGTCGCTCAGCGGGCAGGTGGACGGCGTGGGTCCCAGCATGATCGAGGTGCTCACCTCGGCCCCCACGCAGCTCTCGCCACCACCCCTTCTGCGACCCCCCGAGGGAGCGGACCGACGTGCCCACAGCGAGCACGTCTCCCGCTCGGCGACGCGGCTGGAGTACCGGACGCTGGACGGCACGGTCTACTGCGACGGCATCGTCACCGACCCGGGCACCAACGGACGCGTGCCCGACAGCGAACTGTGTGATCTATGGCAACCGCCCCACAGGGACCGCGCCGACGCCGCCGTCGCGCTCTTCGCCCTCAACGACCAGTATGTCTCCACCTTCGGGGAGCCGATGTGCCTGACCTCGGCCTACCGGACCTACGAAGAGCAGGCGGCGCTTCGACGCGAGGTGGGCGGCATCGCCGCTCCGGCGGGACTGTCCAACCACGGTTGGGGTCTGGTGGTCGACTTCTGCCGCGAGACCTACATCGGCGAACGCGGGGACTGGTTGTGGGACAACGCCGCGATCTTCGGGTGGGAGAACCCCGAGTGGGCCCGTGCGGGCGGCTCCGGATACTACGAACCGTGGCACTGGGAGTACGTCCCGGGCGTCCTGGCCATCGCCGCGGCCGGACTCGACTGATCATCCGACGGGTACCGGGGTGTGGGTGGCGTTTCGACCTTGATCGGATCTTCATAGTTCGACGATCGGGTCTTGATGCCCGCACGAAACCCTGAGGATGCCAGGTTGCGGCGTGATGGTCAGCCCGAGCACGACGACATGGCACAGGCAGACCACCGCGTGTGGCAGAGAAAATGAGGAGCGGGGATTCTTGAGCATGAAGAGAAGATTGATGGTGGTCGCCGGCGCCACGACACTGGCCGTGGTGCTGGCGGCGTGCGGGGCAGACCCTGAGCCCTCTGAGCCTGAGGGGTCGCCGACGGCCGCGGAGTCGGTCGAGACCGAGGACGCTGCCGAGCACAACGCGGCGGATACCGAGTTCGTGCAGATGATGATCGTGCACCACGAGGGTGCGATCGAGATGGCCGACCTCATCGTGGAACGGGCCCAGACCGAGCAGGTGCGCGAGCTCGGTGAGCGGATCCGCGACGCCCAGGGACCCGAGATCGAGCAGATGACGGGCTGGCTGGAGTCCTGGGGCGAGGAGCTGCCGGCCGAGGCCGAGCATGGTGCCATGGACCACGGCGGGATGGACATGGGTGACATGGACCAGCAGGAGGCAATGGAAGCCCTTCAGAGTGCTGAGGGTGCTGGGGTAGACCAGTTGTTCCTGGAGCTGATGATCGAGCATCATCGCGGCGCGATCGAGATGGCCCAGGCGCAGGTCGAGAACGGTCAGCACCCGGATGCCATCGCTCTTGCCGAGGACATCATCACAGCTCAGGAGGCCGAGATCTCCGAGATGGAGCAGATGCTGGAAGGCTCCTGGCTGTAGGACTCATCCACATGCGCGACTGATCCGCTCGGCGCATCCCAGTGCTTGCGGGAGGACTGGGATGACCAGGGCTCAGCCCGACGGAGAAGTACCCAGCCCAGGCATCGGCGGAGGACCACCAGTAACAATGGTAGACATGAACACCTCTACTCCTGATGGTCGCCGTGCTCTGGTTGTCGATGATGAGCAGGCGCTGGCGCGTGTGCTGGCCAGCTATCTGGAGCGCGAGGGCTTCGAGGTCGAGCTGGCCTTCGACGGGCCCTCCGCCGTGGAGCTGGCCCGGCAGAGCGACCCGGTGGTGGTCGTGCTCGATCTCGGTCTGCCGGGGCTGGACGGGGTAGAGGTCTGCCGGCAGATCCGGACCTTCTCGGACTGCTACATCCTCATGCTGACCGCCCGCGCCGAGGAGATCGACACGTTGATCGGGCTGTCGGTCGGGGCCGATGACTACATGAGTAAACCGTTCAGCACCCGCGAGCTCATCGCCCGGATCGGGGTGATGATGCGACGACCCCGCACCGCACAGGCCGGGGCGGCGCTCACCGAGCAACTGGTCTTTGGCGCGCTGAGCATAGATCCGTCGGGACGTGAGGTGCATCTGGACGGCGAAGTGGTCGAGCTGACGCGCACCGAGTTCGACGTGCTGGCGGCCCTGGCGGCCCATCCGCGCCAGGTGTTCACCCGCCAGGCGTTGATCAACGCGGTGTGGGGTGCGGACTGGGTGGGCGATGCGCATCTGGTGGACGTGCACATCCTGCATGTGCGGCAGAAGCTGGGCGACAGCGCCAAGGAGCAGAAGTACGTGCGCACGGTGCGCGGAGTCGGGTACCGGATGGGCACGGGCCAGTGACTGCCCGGGCAACTCCGCGACGCGCTGGCGGGATCGCTGTCCGACTCATCATCGCGATGGCGCTGGTGATCATCGCCGGAGGAGTCACGGCACTGCTGGTCGCCGCTCTGGTCGGCCCGATGTTCATCCATGACCACCTGATCGAGGTGGAGAACTCTCCCGGAACCACCTTCGAGCACGCCGAGGCGGCCTTCATCTCGGCCAGCACGCTGACCCTCACTATCGCCCTGGGGGCCTCGGCGCTGACGTCACTGGCTGCCAGCCTGATCCTGGCCCGCCGCATCGGGGCCTCGTTGGGCACGATGTCCACCGCCGCGGCACAGGTGGCCGCGGGCCGGTTCCAGGCCCGCGTGGCACGGCCGCGGGTCGGTGCGGAGTTCGACGAGCTGGCCGATGCCTTCAACGACATGGCCACCCGCCTGGACCACGACGAGGACCTGCGGCGGCGGCTGATGGCCGACGTCGCTCATGAGCTCCGCACCCCGGTCGCCACGATCTCCGCCACCGTCGATGCCCTGGAAGACGGGGTGCAGGACCTGAGCCCGCAAACCGTCGAGGTCCTGCGCACCCAGGCCTCTCGCCTGACTCGCCTGGCCGCTGACCTCGCGGCCGTGACCCGGGCCGAGACCGGCGCGTTGCACCTGGACCGGCAGCCGATAGTGCCGTTGGAACTGCTGGAGGTGGCTGTGGAGTCCGCTCGCGAGCGGTATGCCGCCGCCGGGGTCGGCCTGGTCGTCGAGGCCGGCGCGCAGCTGCCCGTGGTCTGGGTCGACACCGACCGGTTCGGGCAGGTGCTGGCCAACCTGCTGGACAACGCGCTGCGCCACACCCCCGCCGGTGGCCGGGTCACCCTGGGCGCGAGCCGGCACATCGAGGGGGTGCGCTTGGTTGTGGCCGATACCGGTGAGGGCATCGACGCTGTCCATCTGCCCCATGTGTTCGAGCGGTTCTACCGGGTCGATACCGCACGCGACCGTGACCACGGTGGCTCCGGTATCGGGTTGAGCATCACCCGGGCGCTCGTGCACGCCCACGGCGGGACGATCACCGCCCACAGCGCCGGCGCGGGCGCCGGCACCCGCTTCGTCATCGACCTTCCCACAGCGGCAGCGCCCACCGCCGTGGGCGATCGGTGCGCCGCCCATCTTCAGTGAGACTTCATCAGGCGACCGTCTCTTCTTGATCCACCTGGCCCAGGCTGGAAGCAAGTCGGTGATACACACCGGACCTTGGCAAGGAGACCGTAATGGGCCTGTGGTGCAATCAGATGGGCGTGGGCGGCTGGGTCGCCATGATCGCGCTGTGGGTCGCCCTGTTGGCCGTGGTCGTCTGGGCGGTGTGCCGGATGTTCCCCACGCCCCGACGGCGGGCCGAGCGCGACCTCGACCCGAATGCGCTCCCGGCTGCCCGCCGCGCCTCGGGCGAGGTGGACCCCGAGACCCACCGGCCGCTGCGCTCCCGACCCGCCGACCCCTCCCACCTGGCCGACCCTGAGC
>JAEWKH010000083.1 GCA_023386155.1 Pseudomonadota bacterium | reverse complement strand
CGACAATGCGGTGATCCTTCACGGCGTCGACAGCCCGGAGAGCGCCGACAGTCTCTATTCGACCGTGCATGGCGCAGGTCGTCTCTTCGGCCGCATGGAAGCGAAGGGCAAGAAGAACAAGGCTGGCGAATGGGTCCGCCCTCCCCGCTTTACCCGGGACGAGATGGATGCGTGGCTGCGCGAGAAGGGGGTTCTTCTGCGCGGCGGCGATGTAGACGAAAGCCCCATGGCCTACCGGCGCCTGGAGGACGTGCTCGCCTGTCACAGGGGCACGATCGGGATCGAGCACACGCTCAGACCCTTTGCGGTCGCAATGGCAGGCCCCGGCGAGTTCGATCCCTACAAGGACTGACCTCGGCCAGAGCCGCCCGATTGCTATCGAAACCAGCCGAAGTACAGCGACCAGAGGCTGGGCGACCGGATGCCGCGCACCCGGCGGGCCGCCTCGTCCGCGCGCATCGCTTCACCGCCATGGCACGAGCAAAGGACGATATGGGCGTCGTGCTCGGAGATCTGGAAGAAGTCCACCGCATCTCCGAACCTGTCGCTCAGGAGGCCGGCCGTCCGCAGCACCGGATCGGAATACGCCACCGTCAACGCGGAACCGTCCGCACGCATGGCACGGCGCTGCGCCTTGGGCTTCCACTCGATTTCGTCCAGCGTCTTGAGGATGCGGTCGGGCTCCCGCTCCAGGAGTTCGGCCCAGCGGTCCAGACGCTCGCGCTTCGACAGGACCGGCGCCTTGACGTCCTCGGATATCTTCAGATCGGCGACGCTACTGAGTTCGGACAGAGGCCTGTGTTCCATGCTCCCCTCCTTGGCAGAAGAGCGGTTTCGAGCACCCACCAGCTACAAGCCAAACCTTGGAACCTATGGAAAGTTCGAAACGGGAGCTTTCGCGGCCGCTGATATTTTAGGCAGGAAGGAAGCTCGCTGCGGCATCCCGAACCGCCTGGGCGGACGGGAATGCCGCAGGCCTGGAATGTCTCAGGCCGACGCCGAGTGGTCGTGATCGAACCGGGTCGTGCCCATCAGTTCGGCGAGGCGGTTGCGCGCACGGTTGACGCGGCTCTTGATCGTCCCGACCTTCACGCCGAGCGCCTCCGCGGCATCCTCGTAGGACATGCCTTCCGCGCCGATGAGGATGATCGCCTCGCGCTGCTCCTGAGGCAGCTTGTCGAGCGCCGTCGAGAGATCCTGCAGCGCGAGCTTGTCCTCCTGGTCCGGGATCGCGATCATGCTCGCCGCATGAGACCCGTCCCCGTCCTCGACCTCGCGGCTGGTCTTGCGGTGGGTGGAGTAGAAGCCGTTGCGCAGAATCGTGAAGAGCCAGGCCTGGAGGTTCGTGCCGGACTCGAACGTGTCCTGCTTGGTGAGGGCCTTGAGCACCGTGTCCTGCACGAGATCCTCCGCCTGATCGACCTTGCCGGTCAGGGAGAGAGCGAAGGCGCGGAGATTCGGCAGCGCATCCATGACGCCGTTGATGAACTCCTGATCGACCGGCTCCGTATGGGCCCGGATGACCTGGGCCACGCGGTCGGCAAGTCGCGCCAGGTCGCGCGGCAGCTTGTCCTCTGCGGGATCGCCGTAAAGGGCGCGCAACTGCTTTCCGAGATGCAGCCGCACGGCAGCGCTCAGCGCAGCCGCCGAGGACGGTGAATCGGGACGGGGGGACTCGGACTGAGTTTTGGAATTCTGTGGCATGCCGATCTATTTGGTGCATGCCGCTGCCATTTAAATATCCAGGCGACATTTCGACCATGAGAATTTTTCATGGCCACGCCTCTGGAAGTGATCGCCTGTATGCCTAAGCGGCCGGGCTGAGCTATATGCTCCTCTCCCCATGAGGCCAAACCAAGGCCATCGATCATTCAAGGAGCATAGGGCGTGGCTCACTATCTCGGCATCGATGTCGGCACCTCAGCGGTGAAAGCCATTCTCGTCGACGAGCGACAGGTCGCGGTCGCAGAAGCGGATGTGCCTCTCCAGGTCTCCCGCCCTCACGATCTCTGGTCCGAGCAGGATCCGGAGATCTGGTGGGAGGCCGTGCAATCCGCGCTCGATCGGCTGCATGCCCACGCCCCTTCGGCGCTCGCCGACATCCGCGGCATCGGCCTGTCGGGACAGATGCACGGCGCCGTCCTGCTCGACGCAAACGACCGTCCCCTTCGCCCGGCCATCCTCTGGAATGACGGCCGCTCCTTCCGCGAGGCGCAGGAGCTTGGCGAGAGGCATCCGCAGCTCTCCCGCGCCATGGGCGTCATCCCGATGCCCGGCTTCACCGCCCCGAAGCTCCTCTGGCTTGCCCGGCACGAGCCGGAGACCTTCCGCGCGGTGCGCAAGGTGATTCTCCCGAAGGACTACATCCGCCTCAAGCTGACCGGAGCAATCGTGACGGACATGTCCGATGCCGCCGGCACGTGGTGGCTGGATGAAGCCAGGCGCGACTGGTCGGACGAGGCGCTGGCCGCGACGGGCCTCACCCGCGATCACATGCCGAGCCTCGTCGAAGGTTCGCAGCCCTCCGGCACCCTGCGCGCCGACATCGCCGGGCGATGGGGCCTGCGGAAGGATGTCGTCGTGGCGGGCGGCGCCGGCGATGCGGCCGCGGGCGCCGTCGGTCTCGGCGCGATCGAGGATGGATCGGCGTTCATCTCACTCGGCACATCCGGGCAGCTGTTCGTCACCACGCGGGATTTCAGCCCGGCCCCGGAGGCCGTGGTCCATTCCTTCTGCCATGCGGTGCCGGGGCGCTGGTTTCAGATGGCCGCCATGCTGAGCGCGGCGAGCTGCCTGTCGTGGGGAGCCGGCCTCCTGAAGCGAGACATCGGCGAACTCCTGCAAGAGACCGAAGCGGCCTATCGGAAACCTTCGTCGGTCCTCTTCCTCCCCTATCTCGCCGGAGAGCGGACACCGCACAACGATCCCTATGCGCGCGGCGTCTTCTTCGGGCTCTCGCCGCAGACGCAGCAGACGGACCTGGTGCAGGCCATCCTGGAAGGCGTGGCGTTCAGTTTCGCCGACGCGAAGCAATGCCTGCAGCAGGCGGGCACGCCCCTCAACCATGCGGGCATGATCGGAGGCGGGTCGCGGAGCGTGTTCTGGGCCAGGATCTTCGCGAACGTCCTGAACGTTCCCATGCTCCGCTATCAGGGCAGCGACAAGGGACCCGCATTCGGCGCCGCCCGGCTGGCGCGGCTGGCCGCGACCGACGAGCCGCCGGAGGCCGTATGCGCGGCGCCGAGCGTTCTCGAGACCATCGAGCCGCAGCCGCAGCTCGTGGACCGGTACGGCCCGCGGATCGAGGCTTTCCGCAGCCTGTATCGCGCGCTGAAGCCGGAGTTCATGCGCTCCCGAGAGGAAGCGACCTAAACACCTCCCTTCGCGGACAGCAATATTGTATCCGTTGATATTTCCTCCGTCGCAGTTGACGACAATCGATGCGGCTGGAAAGGTTACGACCTGCTAACGACTGCCAGAGCGGGAGGGATTGAAACCCGATTAAATCGAAGCATTTAGGGCTCTCACTCACTATTCTGGTCTGATCCGACTTCTGACATGATAGACTCTTCAGGTTTCAAGGCCGACAACGGCCGTTTCAATGATACGCCTTTAGGGAAACGCCTATGACGGGATCCACCCCGATCCTCGAGATGAAGGACATCTCCAAGACGTTTCCGGGCGTCAAGGCGCTGACGAACGTCTCCCTGACCGTCTATCCGGGCGAGATCCACGCCTTGATGGGCGAGAACGGCGCCGGCAAGTCGACGCTGATGAAGGTCCTGTCCGGAGCCTACCAGGCCGATCCCGGCGGCGAGATCCGGATCAACGGCCAGCCCGTCGCCATCGACGGGCCGCTTGCGGCACGCCAGCACGGCATCTCGATCATCTACCAGGAGCTCTCCCTCGCCCCGAACCTGACGGTGGCGGAGAACATGCTTCTCGGGCGCGAGCACAAGTCGGGCCCCATGGTCGACCGGCGTTCCATGGAAAAGGCCTGCCAGACGGTTCTCGAACGGCTCGGGGTTCACTTCAAGGCCACCACGCGTGTCAGCGAGTTGTCCATGGCCGAGCGGCAGCTCGTGGAGATCGCCCGCGCGCTCATCGCGAACTCCCGCATCCTCGTCATGGACGAGCCCACCACTTCCCTCTCCTCCCGCGAGACCGAGGCGATGTTCGCGCTCATCCGGCAGCTCCGGGCCGAAGGGCTGGCCATCATCTACATCAGCCATCGCATGGCGGAGATCTACGAACTGGCCGAGCGTGTCTCGGTGCTCCGGGACGGTTCCTATGTCGGCACCCTGGTCGGCGACGAGATTTCGGCCGAACGCCTCGTGCAGATGATGGTCGGGCGGGACCTGTCGTCCTTCTACAAGAAGGATCACGACGCCCATCAGAGCCGCGGACCTGTCATGTTCGCCGTCAGGAACATGGGCGACGCCGTGCGCGTGCACGACTGCTCCTTCGAACTGCACGAGGGCGAGGTTCTCGGCATTGCCGGCCTCGTCGGAGCCGGGCGCACGGAACTGGCTCGCCTCATCTACGGCGCCGATCCACGCACCAGCGGCGAGGTCTTCCTCGAGGGCAAGCAGCTCTCGATCCACAAGCCCGAAGACGCCATCGCGTCCGGCGTCGTTTACCTTACAGAAGACCGCAAGCATCTCGGCCTCTTCCTCGATCTCACTGTTCGAGAGAACATCAACATCAGCGTTCTCGATCGCGATGCCCGCCCTGGCGGCGTCCTCAACCTGAAAGCCGCCCGGCAGAGGGCGGCCGCTGCCATCCGGGCGCTGGGCATTCGCGTCGCGGGGGACGTCGTGCCCGTCGGCAGCCTGTCGGGCGGCAACCAGCAGAAGGTTCTTCTCTCGCGTCTGCTGGAGACGAAGCCGAAGGTGCTCATCCTCGACGAGCCCACGCGCGGCGTGGATATCGGCGCCAAGTCCGAAATCTACCGCCTCATCGACAGCCTCGCCCGCAACGGCGTCGGCGTCATCGTCATCTCCAGCGAGCTTCCGGAGGTCGTGGGCATCTGCGACCGCGTGCTCGTGATGCGCGAGGGCCGGCTCGAAGGCGAAGTCGGCGGAGCCGGCCATCCGCCGGTAACACAGGAAAACATCATCTCCATCGCGACAGGTGTAAGGGAAGCGGCCGAATGACATCCCCGAACGAGACCAGCGCAGGCATGCAGGCGACCGGAGTCCAGGGCGCCGATGCGGCTTCTCAAAGCGTTCAGCGTCGCCTCGCCTGGCGATCCACCCTGCAGGCGATCGGCATGTTGCCGGTGCTCATCATCCTCGGTGTCGTGTTCGAGCTCATGTCCGGCCGGTTCCTGAGCTTCCAGAACCTCTCCATCGTGATGCAGCAGGCCTCGATCAACACCGTCCTGGCGGCCGGCATGACCTTCGTGATCCTGACCGGCGGCATCGACCTGTCCGTCGGCTCCATCCTGGCCGCCGCCGCCATGGTGGCGATCCTCGGGTCCCTGATCCCGGAATGGGGCATGCTGGGCATTCCCGCCGCCCTGCTGATGGGCCTGGGCCTCGGTCTCGTGAACGGCGCGCTCATCGCCTTCGCGAAACTGCCTCCCTTCATCGTGACCCTCGGCTCCCTGACGGCCGTACGCGGACTGGCGCGCCTGCTCGGCGGCGACACGACCCAGTTCAACCCGCAGCTTCCCTTCGCCTTCATCGGCAACGGCACCCTGTTCGGCCTGCCCTGGCTCGTCTGGATCGCCTTCGCGGTGGTGATCATCTCCTGGTTCATCCTCCGAAGGACGGTCCTGGGGGTCCATATCTACGCGGTCGGAGGCAATCCCGATGCGGCCCGGCTCACCGGCATCAAGGTCTGGGCCGTCCTGCTGTTCGTCTACGCCTTCTCCGGCCTTGCGGCGGGCCTCGGCGGCGTCATGTCGGCGGCTCGCCTGTTCGCCGCGAACGGCTTGCAGCTCGGACAATCCTACGAACTCGATGCCATCGCGGCCGTCATCCTCGGCGGCACGAGCTTCGTCGGCGGCATCGGGTCGATCTGGGGCACGCTGATCGGCGCGCTCATCATCGCCATTCTGTCGAACGGCCTCATCCTGGTGGGCGTCTCCGACATCTGGCAGTTCATCATCAAGGGTCTCGTGATCATCGGGGCGGTGGCGCTCGACCGCTACCGCCTGAAGGGATCGGCGCGCACCTGATCAAGGAATACCAGCGCCTGTCGGGCGCTCGTATAGGGGTCTCCCGGAAAGCAAGCGCAGGCTCCGGGAGACGTGGAGACTAAGACACAGCAACAAGGACAATCGGAGGAATCAATGGCATTTTCCCGTCTCGCGCTGAGCATCGCCGCTGCCGCCGTCATGGCGGTCCCGGCCTATGCCAAGGACGTCAAGAACGTCGGCATCTCGGTCGGCCTGCTCGGCAACCCGTTCTTCGTCGCGACCATCAAGGGCATCGAGGCCAAGGCAAAGGAGATCACTCCCGGCGCCAAGATCACGTCGGTATCGGCGGATTACGATCTGAACAAGCAGTTCACGCAGATGGACAACTTCACGGCGGCCGGAACGGACATCGTGATGATCAACGCGGTCGATCCGAAGGCCATCGAGCCTTCCGTCAAGCGCGCCCAAGCGGCTGGCCTTGTCGTGGCCGCCTTCGACGTGGCCGCCGCCGGCGCCGACGTGACGGTGATGACCGACAACATCAAAGCGGGCGAGCTCGCCTGCCAGTACATCGCCGATCACCTGAAGGGCAAAGGCGACGTGCTCATCGTCAACGGGCCGCAGGTGTCGTCCATCGTCGACCGGGTCACCGGCTGCAAGAACGTGTTCTCCAAGCACCCCGACATCAAGATCCTGTCGGACAACCAGGACGCCAAGGGCTCCCGTGAAGGCGGCTTCGCCGTCGGCCAGAGCCTGCTGACCCGCTTCCCGAAGATCGACGCCGTCTTCGCGATCAACGACCCGACCGCCATCGGCATCAACCTGGCCGCCAAGCAGCTCAACCGCAACGAGTTCATCATCACGGCGGTCGACGGCGCTCCGGATATCGAGACCGAACTGAAGTCCGGCAATTCCCTGATCAAGGCCTCGGCCTCCCAGGATCCGTACATCATGGCTGCTCAATCCTATGAGCTCGCCGTCGGCATCGCGAACGGCAAGAAGCCCGAGAAGAACGTCGTTCTCCTCGAGCCGAAGCTGATCACGGCCGACAACATCAAGGACTACAAGGGCTGGCAGTCCGTCCGCTAATTCAGCGTTACGCTCGGCGGCCACGGCGCGAGCTGTGGCCGCCTTTTTTCCATCCACGGGCCCTCAGGAGGAGGCATCTCGATGCTGAAGCAGCTGCGCGAGCAGGTACTGGAAGCCAATCTGGAAGTGGTGCGCCGCGGGCTCGTGCTTTACACCTTCGGCAATGTCAGCGGCATCAGCCGCGAGGACAATCTCGTCGTGATCAAGCCGAGCGGAGTGCCCTACGAGCGCATGAAGGCCGACGACCTCGTCATCACGGACCTCGACGGCAAAGTCGTCTGGGGCGAGCTGCGCCCCTCCTCCGACCTCGACACCCACATTCACCTCTACAAGTCCTTTCCGGAAATCGGCGGCGTGGTGCACACACATTCCGAGCACGCCACAGCCTGGGCGCAGGCCTGCCGCCCGATCCCGGCCCTGGGGACCACCCACGCGGATTATTTCTACGGCCCGGTCCCGGTCACCCGCGAGCTGACCGCCGACGAGATCAGGAACGATTACGTCCGTGCGACGGGTGTCGCGATCGCGGAAGCCTTCGGCAATCGCGACCCCATGGAGGTGCCGGCGGCCCTGGTGGCCGGTCATGGCCCCTTCGCCTGGGGCAGGACGCCGGACGATGCCGTGCACAATGCCGTCGTGCTCGAAGCGGTGGCCCGCATGGCCATGTACACGTTCTCGCTGCAGCCGAGCGCGCCGGGCGTGTCGCAGGAGCTTCTCGACCGGCACTATTTCCGAAAGCATGGGGCGACCGCGACCTATGGCCAGGCCGAAAAATAGCGCTCCGCTCCCCTTTCAGTTGCACATGCCCCTTTTTGGGAGACACAGATGGCCGTTGTAGCAGGTGTCGATTTCGGCACCCTGAGCGTACGGGTCACCCTCGTCGATGATCGCAACGGCCCGCTCGGCCTTGCGACGGCGGAGTACCCGCTGCACCGCAAGCGCGAAAACCCCGACTACGCCACCCAGGCTCATGCCGATCACATGGACGCGCTCGCCCGCGCCATGCGCGGGGCGCTGGATTCGTCGGGCGTGAAGGGCGACGAGGTCGCGGCGCTCGCCGTCGACACCACCGGCTCCAGCGTCGTCATGGTCGGCGAAGGCCTGGAGCCGCTCGACGAGTATTACCTCTGGTGCGATCACCGGGCGAAATCGGAGGCCGAGGAGATCACGCGGACCGCGCACCGGGAAGGCCTCGAGGCGATCCAATGGTGCGGCGGCGTCTACTCTCACGAATGGGGATTCTCCAAGCTTCTGCACTGGCTGCGCCACAACCCCGACAAGCGCGACCGGCTCGTGACGGCGCTGGAGCATTGCGACATGGTGGCGGCGACGCTCACGGGCGTCACCGATCCGCACCGGCTGAAGCGCAGCATCTGCGCCATGGGTCACAAATGGATGTGGAACCCGCGCTGGGGCGGCCTGCCCCCTCAGGACTTCCTCTCGAAGGTCGATCCGCTCTTCGATGGCATCCGCGAGAAGCTCGCGGGAAATTACGCTACGTCAGATGTCGTCGCGGGCCATCTCACTCCCTACTGGGCGGATCGGCTCGGCCTGAAGGCAGGCATCCCGATCCCCGTCGGGGCCTTCGATGCCCACTGGGATGCCATCGGCGCAGGCTGCCGGGTCGGCGACGTGGTGAACGTGGTCGGCACATCGACCTGCATCATCGCGATGGCCGAGAATACCAGCCTGATCGAAGGCGTGTGCGGTGTCGTGCCCGGCAGCGTCGATCCAAGGCTCGTGGGCATCGAGGCGGGATTGTCGGCCACGGGCGACATCTTCGAGGCCATCGCGCGCCGTGCCAACACCAACGTCAAGGAACTCTCGAAGGGCCTGGAGCAGTACCGCGCCGGCCAGACCGGCCTCCTGCGCCTGACGTGGGACAATGGCGACCGGACGGTTCTCGTGAAGGCGGATCTCGGCGGCATCACCCTCGGCTGGAACCTGCTGCACACGGCTCAGGACGAGCTGTTCGCCGCCATCGAAGGCACGGCGTTCCATACGCGCATCATCCTGGAGCGCATGGCCGAGGGCGGCGTGCCGGTGGAGCGGGTCATCAATGCGGGGGGCATCCCGCAGCACAATGCCGTCCTGAACCAGGTCTATGCCAATGTGCTCGGCCGGCCCGTCCTGGTTCCCAACGGCATCCCGACAGGCCTCGGGTCGAGCATCTTCGCGAGCCTCGCCGCCGGTTCGCATCCGGATCTCGACAGCGCGCAGGCGGCGATCTGCCTGCCTTTCCGCACCTTCGAGCCGGATCCGGCGGCGCACAGGGTCTATGAGCAGCTCTTCGCCCATTACAGGACGCTCTATTTCGGTTTCGGCGGCGTCTCTGGACCCGTCTCGCTGGATCATATATTGCGCGACCTCAAGCGGATCGCGGCTCTTCCCTCGGGACCCGTTCCGCCGGATGCCATGCCGGCCTGAAGCGTGATCGAGCGGAGCGGTGTCGTGCGTGTCCTTGAGGTATTGGCCGGAGGCTTTCGATGATCCTGGTTTGCGGTGAAGCCCTGATCGACCTCTTCATGGGGGCGCCCGCTCCGGCTGGCTTTCCGGCCGAGGCCGTTGCCGGCGGCTCGCCCTTCAATGTCGCCCTCGGGATCGGCCGTCTCGGACGCCCCGCCGCCTTCCTGTCCACCCTGTCGGAGGACGTTTTCGGCGCCTTCCTGGCGCAGAAGCTCGCCGAATCCGGCGTAAGCCCAACCTATCTTCAGCGCTGCCCGAACTACACCACGCTCAGCGTGGTCGCGACGAATGCTGCGGGACAGCCGCAATACTCCTTCTATGCCCCCAACAGCGCCGACCGGGCCCTCACGCCGGACGCCCTCCCTTCTGAGCTGCCGCCGGATGTGAATGCCATTGCGGCAGGCTCCTATGCCCTTGGGGTCGAACCCATCGCCAGCGCCATCGAGGCCCTGCTTCGCCGGGAAAGCGGTTCGCGCGTGATCTCCCTCGATCCCAATGTCCGCCCGCGCGTCGTCGGCGATCTGAAGGCCTACCGGGAGCGCTTCGAGGGGCTGCTTGCCCACGCGGACATCGTGAAGGCGAGCGACGAGGATATCGAGCTTCTCTACGCCACCCACGATCTCGCATCGGCAGCCCGCGCCTTGCTCCAGCACGGCCCGAACCTCGTCATCGTCACCCGCGGCGAAAAGGGTCCCCTTGCGGCATTCGGCGACCGGATCGTGGAGCGTCCGGCTCCGAGGATCGATGTGGTCGACACGGTCGGCGCGGGCGACACGTTCCATGCCGGCCTTCTCTCCTGGCTCGATGCGAACGGCCTGCTGACGCCCGAAGGCATTGCCGGCCTGAACGAGGGTCAGGTCACGGCCGCCCTCGATTTCGCGGCGGCCGCCGCCGCCATCGTATGCACCCGGCGCGGCGCCAACCCACCCTCATGGCCTGAGGTGGAGCAGTTCATGGCGGCCCGCCCCTGACCGAAATGGATGCAATCATGACAACCTCCCTGCCCGTTCTTCCTCCCCTCGGCCCGAGCTGGCGCTCCAACCCATTCCATCGGGAATGGCTGCTCGGACAGGCCAACAGCCTCTTCGATTTCTTCCAGCACGGCATCGTCAATCCGGCCGGGGGCTTCTTCGATCTCGACGACGAGGGTCAGCCCATCGAGATGACGAACCCGGTCCGGCAGATCCACAACACCACCCGCATGGTGCATTGCTTCGCCATCGGCACCCTGCTCGGCCGGCCCGGCTGCGACGCTGTCATCGATCATGGCATGACCTATCTCTGGAATGCCCATCGGGACTCGCAGAATGGCGGCTATGTCTGGTCGCTGGACAACAACGGGCCGAAGGACGACACCAAGCAGGCCTATGGGCATGCCTTCGTGCTGCTGGCGGCTTCGAGCGCCAAGGTCGTCGGCCACCCGCTGGCAGATCCTCTCATTCAAGATATCACGCAGATCCTGGAAGAGCGTTTCTGGGAGGAGCAGCACGGGGCCGTGACGGAGGAGTTCTCCCGCGACTGGCAACCTCTGAGCCAGTATCGCGGCCAGAACTCCAACATGCACCTGACGGAAGCGCTCATGGCCGCCTTCGAGGCCACGGGCGACAGGGCCTATCTCGACAAGGCGGAGCGGATCGCCGGCCTCATCATCGGCCGCCACGCGGCCTCCCTCGGCTACCGCGTGGCCGAGCACTTCCACGCCGATTGGAGCCTGGACAAGGAATATCGCGGCTACGACGTGTTCCGCCCCTACGGAACCACGCCCGGCCACTGGCTCGAATGGGCGCGCCTCGTTCTCCAGCTCTGGGCCCTCGGCGGCAAGCGCCATGCCTGGATGCCGGAAGCGGCCCGCGAGCTGTTCCGGCAATCCATCGAACTCGGCTGGGACAAGGACAAGGGCGGCTTCTTCTACGCCCTCGACTGGGACGACAAGCCGAGACTGCCTCAGAAGCTGTGGTGGCCCTGCGCGGAGGCCATCGGCGCGGCTGCCTTCCTGAGCGAGCACAGCCCGAGCGATTTTCACGAGCAGTGGTATCGCTTCCTCTGGGGCTTCGCGGGCCGTTATCTGATCGATCATCGCCATGGCGGATGGCGGCCCGAACTCACGGCAGACCTGGAGCCGGGAACGACCCTGTTCACGGGCAAGCCCGACCTCTACCACGCCTTGCAGGCCTGCCTGATCCCGCTCTTCCCCGCCACCGGCAGCCTGACAAGGGTCATCCCGGAGGCCGTATCTCAGGCCTGAGCGAGATGCCGCGCCAGAGCCTCCCTCCGGGGCATGCCCGCCTGGGCGCCCGCGGTGAGGCACGACAGGGATGCGGCGGCACAGGCCCGCTCCATGGCCGGCCCGATCTCCAGCCCTTCGGCGAGCCCATTGGCCAGGACCCCGACGAAGGTATCGCCGGCGCCGGTCGTATCCACCGGCGTGATCGGGCGCGCCTTGGCATGGGTCCGGGCGCCGTCCGGCGCGATGGCATAGGCTCCGCGCGATCCTGCCGTGACGATGCAGGTCGGCCCGAACGAGCGCGAAATGGCCGATCCTGCTTCGAGATAATCCTCGCCCGGCGGCTCACCCACGATCCCGGCAACGGAAAGTGCCTCGTGCTCGTTGACGACGAGGATATCGGTCACGGCCAGGAGCTCCGCCATGGCCGAGCGCTCCTTGATGGCCGGCACGGGCGCGAAGTTCCACACGACCTTGACGCCGCCCCGGCGCGCCCGCGAGGCGACCTCCAGACTGTCGGCCATTGACACCTCCATCTGGAGAACCAGGACCGATGCCTTGGTCAGCAGGTCTTCGGGCAGGTCGGCGGAGCGCAGCGCCATGTTCGCCCCGCTGGCGACCGTGATGGCATTCTCGCCCGTTTCATCGACGGTGATGAAGGCGCATCCGGTCGGTTCTCCGGTAACCTGGATTGCACCGACATCGACTCCATTGTCCTTGAGGTTCTTGAGGCAGGCCGTTCCAAAAGGGTCATTGCCGACAGCTCCCGCCATGGCGACCCGGACCGGCCCGCCGTGGCTCACCCGCGCGGCCGCGACGGCCTGATTGGCTCCCTTGCCGCCGAAGAAACTGTCCGCCCGACGGGACAGGACGGTCTCACCCGGGCGGGCGATCCGCTGAACCCTTGCGACGAGATCCATGTTGATGGAGCCGAAGATGACGATCATGCCGCACAGCCTCTTTTTGAGGCACCCTCCTTACCATCCGGAATGCAAGGTTGGCGAGTGAATGCGCCGCAAGTCCGCTCCTGCCGGTCTGCCCTTGAGCCATCCACAGGTATTTCCGCCCTCTTTGCCGCGAAGGGATTATGCCCCGGAACCAAGCAGGCTGCCTCAACATTTGACTCGCAGGTACGCGTAACAGCGGTAAACTGTCATCAGAATCAAAGATAGTTTGCCACTGGCAGCTAGAAGAACAGGCTTTGATGGGCAGGCAGGCTGATCCTCACCCTCTGGATCGCGGAAATCCACCGCCCGCAGCCATTCGCTCTCGTACCAAACCTTCTCTTGCAAGTTCCCCCAGACGCCTCTGCGCGGCGCCTGGATAGGTCTCTGTGCGCAGTGTCAAAACCCGGAGTTGGTCATTGAGCAAGCATCATGAGAAGCAGAGACGCAAGACCCGCCGCTCCCTTGAAACAGCGGAGGTCTTCGACCTCACCGGATCGAAATTCCAGGCCGAGCGCAGCCTCCCTCCCATCAAGCCGCTCAATGCAACGCAGGACGATTATCTCGACGCCTTGAAGACCAATGCCCAAGTGGTCGTCCTCGGCCCTGCCGGCACGGGCAAGACCTGGATCGCCGCGACTTACGCGGCGGATCTTTTCCGCCAGCGGCGCATCCGCAAGATCATCCTGACCCGCCCCAACGTGCCGAGCGGCCGTTCCCTCGGCTTCTTCCCTGGGAGTCTCGAGGAGAAGTTCGGCCCCTGGGCGGCGCCCGTCATCGAGGCCATCAAGGAACGCATCGGCACAGCGGCCTATGAAATCGCGGTCAAGAACGGCGATATCGAGATGGTTCCCTTCGAGGTGATGCGCGGCCGGTCCTGGCGCGACGCCTTCATCCTCCTGGACGAAGCCCAGAACGCCACCCCGGCGGAAATGAAGACCTTCCTCACCCGCATCGGGGAGGATTGCACGGTGGTGATCAACGGGGACGTGAGCCAGTGCGACCTGCGCGAGACATCGGGTCTTCGTACGGTCATTCATCTGATCAAGTCGCAGATGCTCCCTGTTCCGATCATCGAGTTCACCCTCAATGAGATCGTGCGGTCCGGCGTCTGCGAAATGTGGGTGCGGGCCTTCGAAGAGGTCCATTGCTAGAGCATTTTTCCGCGAAGTGGATCCGGTTCGCCGTCAAAAATGCGGCACAAAAAGGAAGAGAGCTGATCCCACGCAAGTAAATCAGCTCTAAGAAATCGGCCCCAAAGTGTTCTCCACTTTGGGGCCGACACCCCCTTCGAAGGGGCATTTTTGGTCGAGAAACCGGATCCGCAGCCGACACGGCGGCAGACCCGGCTTCAGTCATGAGATAGGCTGGAGAAGCCTCAGGCGAGCTCGATGGCGCCGACTTCAGGCCCCTTGCGGCCCTCGACGATGGCCACGCGAACCGCCTGGCCCTGATCGAGCTGGCTCAGGCCTGCGCGCTCCACGACGGAGATGTGCAGGAACAGGTCCTTGCTCTCACCCTCGACGGACACGAAGCCGTAGCCCTTGACGGAGTCGAACCACTTGACCGTGGCCGGCACTTCCGGCGGACCGGCGACGGGCCTCGGGCTGCTCGGGCGGGGAGAGAACCCACCCTGGCTGGGGCCGCCTGGACGCGCCGGGCGGGGCGGACGGGCGCCGCGCGGCGGCTCGGGTTCGGCCGTGCTGGCATCGACGCTGACGATTTCCTGGACCTGCGGGCCCTTCTGGCCCGCGCCGACCCGGATGACCAGGGTCGTGCCGGACTCGAGCGCCGAATAGCCTGCAGCCTCGACCTGCCGGACGTGCAGGAAGGCCTCACCCGATCCGTCGGTCATTTCGACGAAGCCGAAGCCCTTCTCGGGGTTGAACCATTTCACCCGTGCTTCGGTCTCAGGCCCCGAGGCCGGTGCACCATAAGATGTCTGCTGCCGCATGGGCCGTTCGTAAGATGTTGGCGGGGCGAAATCGCCCCAGTGATCTTCGGGTTGACCGCCAAATTGACGTCGGCGATCACGGTGATCATTTCCCCGGCCCATAAGGACTGCCTTCTAAAGTCGCAAGTTTCATAAACGCCATAGGCGTAACGCCCTCAACCATTGAGAGCAAGACGATAACTACTCATACCTAGACATTTCACGCAAGCTCCCAAAAGGGCGTGTCGTGCGGATTGTGGGGCCCCGGTGCGAGAAATCCGCCCCCGATCCCTGCCCTTGGCCGCATCGCCGCGGTTCAGCTTCCGTGCCTCCCGTTCCCGGCAGCAGGCGCCGACGGATGGCAGCCGGCCCGGCAATGGCTGCCGGAAAAAGCCCGAAAAGGCTGGGGATCCGGCCGGCCTGTGCCATGCTTCAGAGAGACGAAGGGGGATTTCCGGGGCAGCCCTGAGCGCCCGTTGCGCGGCGTCATCCAGGCATCAATGCCCATAATTTAATCTTCCGGCAAAGCGCCTCCCATTTCATCATACCCGCACAACGGACCCAGGGCCCGGGCTCCCCATGAGGAGGATAGCTCATGATACATGTTGCCAAGCAGGCGACGCAGGACGGCACCTTCACCGTCTATCTCGGCGACAGGCCGGTCGCATGGGGCCTGACCGGCCCTGCGGCGGATGCCCTGATCGAAAGGCTGCTCCGGCGCTGAAATCCACGCCCGCGCTTCCGGTGCGTTCGGGCCCGGCGGGTGTGGTATAGCCCGTTCCATGGGCCGCATTCGGATGGAAGAGCGATGGAACTTGGTGTCTATACCTTTGGTGAACTGACGAAGGATCCTGCCACGGGCCACCTTCTCTCGCCGGAGGAGCGTATCCGCGACCTCATCGAGGAGGTCGAGCTGGCGGATCAGGTCGGCCTGGACGTGTTCGGCCTCGGCGAGCATCACCGGTCCGACTATGTCGTCTCCGCTCCGGCCGTGGTGCTGGCCGCCGCCGCCATGCGGACGAAAAGGATCCGGCTGACCAGCGCCGTGACCGTGCTCAGCTCCGATGACCCGGTCCGTGTCTTCCAGAGCTTCGCGACCCTGGACCTTCTCTCGGGCGGCCGCGCCGAGATCATGGCGGGCCGCGGCTCGTTCATCGAGTCCTTCCCGCTCTTCGGCTACGACCTCGACGATTACGACACCCTGTTCGCCGAGAAGCTCGATCTGCTCCTGAGGATTAGGGGCGAGGAACGGGTGACCTGGACCGGCCGCCACCGGGCGCCCCTCACCGGCCAGCCGGTCTATCCACGGCCTGCTCAGGAGCCCCTGCCGGTCTGGATCGCCGTCGGGGGAACGCCGCAATCGGCTGTGCGGGCCGGCGCGCTCGGCCTGCCGCTCGCGCTCGGCATCATCGGAGGCCAGCCCGAGCGCTTCGCGCCGCTCGTCTCACTTTACCGCGAGGCGGGAGGCCGGGCCGGGCACGACCCCGCGGTCCTGAAGGTCGGCATCAACACCCATGCCTATATCGCGGAGACGTCTCAGCAGGCGGCGGACGAGTTCTTTCCCGCCTATGCCCAGGTAATGACCCGGCTCGGCCGTGAGCGCGGCTGGCCTCCCACGACCCGCCCGCAATTCGAGGCGATGCGGGAGCCGCGCGGCGCCCTGGCGGTGGGAAGCCCGCAGGAGGTGATCGACAAGATCATGTTCCAGCACGGGCTCTTCCGCCATGACCGCTACCTGGCGCAGTTCAGCGTCGGCACCATGCCCCATGCGCAGATCATGCGCTCGATCGAGCTGCTCGGGACCAGGGTCGCGCCAGTCATACGCGCGGAAACGGCGGGCCGGGACACTGTATAGGCGGGATGCAGCAGCGGTATTTACTTTAGCTTGCCCCCGGCGTTACGATACAGGATCAAGTGATAATAACCTAAGATAGTGAATGCATCCTAAAGCCTAGGTTATGGTTGTTGCATCCGATTCGTCTAACGACGCCGCATGGCGCTTTCTAAGATGCAATCAGGTTTGGAGGGGCTATGCTCGAGGGTCGCAGGAAACGTGTCCTGATCGTCGAGGACGAGGCGATGATCTCGATGCTGATCGAGGACATGGTTCTCGATTTCGGCTGTGAGATCGTAGGACCGGCCGCACGCCTCGACCATGCCCTGACCCTTGCGCTCCAGGCCGATATCGATATCGGGATCCTCGACATCAACGTCGACGGAACGGTCGTCTTCCCTGTCGCCGACGTCCTGCGCTTCCGCGGCATCCCGTTCATCTTTTCGACGGGCTACGATTTTCGCTCGTTGCCCGAGCGGTTCCGCACATGCCCGACCCTGTCGAAGCCGTTCTCGTACGACGACTTCGCCGAAACGCTCCGCCGCGCACTGGCCAGCGCCTCGGACTCTCCCGAAGTCGTGTAGAGGCCGCTCGCCGCTCCCCACGATCCGGCAGGACATGCGGTCACCTGCCCTCGCGGTGAAGTGCTCTCACCTCATCCTGAGGAGCAGACGCAGGCTGCATCTCGAAGGAGGTTCCAGTGCGCGCTGAAACATCCTTCGAGACGGTCGCTCCGCGCCCTCCTCAGGATGAGGTGGGAGTGTGTTGGAGTAGGATCACCGATGCCATCTCCTGAAGAGCGCATCGTTCTTCGCGAAAAACCGGGTCCACTTTTTCGCACGATGCGCTAAGTCACCCGGCATAGACTCTTCGCGTGCTTCGGAGCCCCCATCCCAGATGACAGTGACACCCGCAGAAGGACCGTTTCGAATCGGGAGATCCGAAACCGGCCTTGGCCTCTTCGCGACCGACGTGATCGAAAAAGGAACCTTCATCATCGAATATGTCGGGCCGAGGATCACCAACGAGGAAGTCCAGCGCCGGCGCAACACGCGCTACCTGTTCGAGATCAGCAGCCGCTGGACCATCGACGGCTCGCCCCGCTGGAACATCGCTCGCTACATCAATCACGGCTGCCGCCCGAATGCCGAGGCCACGGTGTCGCGAGGCAGGATCCGCATCAAGGCGATCAAGCGCATCAAGCCCGGCGAGGAGATCACCTACAATTACGGCAAGAACTACTTCGAGACCTTCATCAAGCCGGCCGGCTGCCGGTGCAGGTCATGCGAGCGCAAGCGCGCGAAGCAGGCGGGTGCTTGAGGCGTGACATTCTCCTTTTGACCCGCCGCTCGACATGGTCGGGAATGACGCGCACCACGTCATGGCCGGGCTTGTCCCGGCCATCCCGATGCTCTGAGGCGCTATGCTTCAACCAATCGAGATCACCGGCACAAGGCCGGTGATGACATGATGGTGAACACTAGTCGGCCTCGAACTCCGCAACCGCCCGCCGCGCGCCCTTTTCGTAGAGACGCGCCAGGTTCGCCGTCACCGCTCCGGTGAAGCGCGGATCCTTGGGAAGGTCGTCGCCGAAGATCTCGCGGACGCCGAACAACGCGTTTGCCAGGTTCTCGGCCGAGGCCCCTGCCCTGTCGGCCAGTTCCCGCAGGCGGGCCGCCATGGGGTCGCGCACGTCGATGGGCGCGCCCTTCTCGTCGATGCCGGTGACATAGCGCATCCACGCCGCCACCCCGAGAGACAGGCGCGCGATGGAGGCACCGTCGCGAAGCCGGTCGCGGACCGTTCCGAGAAGGCGCTGCGGCAGTTTCTGGGAACCGTCCATGGCGATCTGCCAGGTGCGGTGCTTCAGGGCCGGATTCCTGAAGCGCTCGACGAGCGCCTTCTTGTAGGCGGCCAGGTCGGCGCCCGGAGGCATGTGGAGGGTCGGGGTGACCTCCTGGTCCATCAGGCCCTCGATCAGCCGCACGAAGGCGGGATCGGCCATGGTGTCGGCCACGGTCTCGTATCCTGAGAGATAGCCCAGATAGGCCAGGGTCGAGTGGCTCCCATTGAGCAGCCTGAGCTTCATGTGCTCATATGGCTCCACATCGCTGACGAACTCGGCGCCGGCCTTCTCCCAGGCCGGACGGCCCTGCGGGAAGCGGTCTTCGATCACCCATTGGGTGAAGGGCTCGGTCACGACCGGCCAGGCATCCTCGATGCCGAGAGCATGGCCGATGCGCTCCCGATCCTGGTCGCTGGTCGCCGGGACGATCCGGTCGACCATGGTCGAGGGGCATGAGACCTCGTCCGCCACGAACCGGCCGAGTTCCGGATCGACCAGCTCGGCGAAGCGGGTGAGAACGCGCTTCACCGTGCGCCCGTTGGACGGAAGGTTGTCGCAGGTGAGGACCGTGAAGGGCGGCACGCCGGCCTGGCGCCGCCGGCGCAGGGCCTCGACGATGAAGCCCGGCGCGGACCGGGGCGTTCTCCGGTAAGCAAGGTCGTGCACGATGTCGGGATGAGCCTCGTTCAGGGCGCCGGTCGCCGGGTCGTGGCAATAGCCCTTCTCGGTCACGGTCAGCGTGACGATCCGCGTTCCGGGATGGGCCATCGCGTCGAGGAGCTCGTCCACCGCGCGCGGGGCGACGATCACCCGGCGGATCGAGCCGATGATGCGAAGCGCCTCGCCCGCCTGCGAGCGCACCGACAGGGTATAGAGCCCGTCCTGCGGCTGCAGGGCGTCGTAGGTGTCCGCGCTGCGCAGGCTGGCCGCGACGATGCCCCAGCGCGGGTCCTCGCCGAGCACGTCGTCGGTATAGACCGCCTGATGCGCCCGGTGGAACGCCCCGACGCCGAGATGCACGATCCCGGTCTTCACCGCCCTCCGGTCATAGGCGGGACGCCTGATTCCCGACGGCAAATCGGCGAGCGAGTCTTCGTTCAAGCGGTCTGACATGCTGTCCTCGAGGTCTGACCCAAAATGCAATGCGCGTGTTTCCCTCCCCACCCCTCTCAGGCCTGCCTGAGAGGGGTACCCTCTTGCGCAAGTCGTGAACACCCGACTTGCGATGGGGAGGGATTAAGGGTGGGGGTGTCGGCGACAGTCTACCAAGGTGTGGCGCGATTTCACCTCTCCCTGAGGGAGAGGTCGCGCCGGAGGCGCGGGTGAGGGGTTGCGCCCTCTCCGGATGGACCTGTACCCCCTCACCCTCGCTACGCTTCACCTCTCCCCACCGGGGAGAGGTGAAGCTGCGGCACCGCCGCACCAAACTCCTACAGATGATCGCTTTTCCTCAATGCGCCGGCTGCTGCTTCGCGCGGGTGACGATCTGCGTCGGGTTGACGAAGCGCAGCGCGATGATGAGCCAGACCAGGGTCGTGACCATGTAGATCACCGCCATGGCGTCGATGGACTGCACGGCGCGCACGCCTGCGGCGAAGACCGCGTAGTAGAGCGCCACCACGAGGGTCTGGCTCGTCGGTCCCGCCACCAGGAAGGTGAGCTCGAACATGGCGATGGTGCGCACCAGCACCAGCAGCAGCGCCGCCAGGATGCCCGGCAGGAGCAGCGGCAGGAGCACGTGGATGAAGAGCTTGAACGTGTTGGCCCCGAACACCCGGGCGGCCGCCTCGATCTTCGGGTCGATCTGCTCGATGAACGGGATCATGACGAGGATCACGAAGGGCACGGTCGGCACGAGGTTGGCCGCCACCACGCCCCAGAACGTTCCGGCAAGCCCCGTCTGGTAGAGCACCGTCGCCAGCGGGATGCCGAAGGTGATCGGCGGGATGAGCAGCGGCAGCAGGAAGAGCAGGACGAGCAGCCGCTTGCCCGGGAACTCCCGGCGCGCCAGGGCATAGGCCGCCGTCACCCCGAGGGCGCCGGAGATGAAGACCACGGCGGCGATCACCTGGAACGTCACCATCAGCACGTCCCAGAGCTGGAACTCGCTCCAGGCGGATGAGTACCAGCGCGTGGTGAAGGCCACCGGCAGCCAGGTGCCGAGCCAACGGGTGGCAAAGGAGCTCGTCACCACGGTGGCGATCATGGCGAACAGGTTGATGACGAAGAATCCGACCAGGAACCAGATGGCCGCGGCCCAGAGCTTGGAGCCGATTGTCGTGTCGCGGATCATCGGCTTTACCCTTTCGCGCCGGAAGCTGGGCCACGGTAGAACAGGCCGCGGGAGGCGAGAATCGCCACCACGATGGCGAGTTGCACGAAGCCCATGATCATCGCGATCGCCGAAGCCATGGAGTAGTCGTATTCCTCGAAGGCCGCGGTCGCCGCGGCAATCGAGATGACGCGGGTGACGCCTGCGGGCTCTCCCAGCAGCACCGCCGAGGGAAACACCGAGAAGGCCTGGACGAAGGACAGGCAGAAGGTGATGGCGAAGCCCGGCATCAGGAGCGGCAGATAGACATGGCGGAAGCGCTGCCACGCGCTGGCGCCCAGCGTCGCTGCGGCCTGCTCCAGCGCCGGGTCGATGCCGGTCACGTAGGACAGGGTCAGCAGGAAGGTGAAGGGGAAGCCCGTGATCACCAGCGAGGCGAAGACGCCCCAATAATTGTGAACGAGCTTCAGGGGCTGCGAGATCAGCCCGAAGGTGAGCAGGGTGCGGTTGAACCAGCCCTGCGGCCCGAGATAGTTGAGCAGGCCCTCGGCCACGAGCACCGTGCCGAGCGTGATCGGCAGGACGAGGATCGTGGTCAGCAGGCGCTGGCGCCGCATCAGGCGCACGCGGAACGCGATCGGCACCGCCAGCAGAAGGTTGAGGAGCGTGACGGGGATCGCCAGCCGGAGCGTGTTGGCAATCGTGTCATAGAGAAACGGATCCGTGAAGAAGCGCCGGTAATTGGCGAGCCAGTCGCCGCCGGCCTTCGGCTCGAAGGAGAGGACGAAGCCGAAGGCGAAGGGATAGACGAAGAGCAGCAGGGTGAAGATCGCCGCCGGAATGACGAGCAGGGTCACCGCGTCGAAGCCTCGCGCCGCGAGGCGCTGGCGCAGGCTGGGGCCGTGCTCGACGGAGGCCACGGGAGCAAGGGCGTCCATCAATGCCTCCCCAGGATCGGCTCCGCGAAGACGAGCACGCGCTGATCGTCCGCCCGCAGATGCACGCTCGATCCCGGCTCGACCGGATGATGGGACCGGAACACGAAATCGAGCCCGCCGGCCGAATGGGCGGTTCCGACGAATTCGCGGCCGCGATACTCGATAGTGTCCACCGACACGGCGATGGCATTCGGCCCCGCCTCTCCGACCATGAGGTCGTCCGGACGGATGGCCGCATAGGCGACAGAGCCGTTGGAAAGGCTTTCGCGGGCGACGCCGCTGATCCGCGCGCCCTCCACGTCGAGAACGGCGCGGCCGCCCTCGCTGCCGACCACCTTGCCCTTGAGCTTGTTGCGGAAGCCCATGAAGTCGGCGACGTCGAGATGGGCCGGGGCCTCGTAGAGCTCCTTCGGCGTTCCGACCTGCCTGACCACGCCGTCACGCAACACCACGATGCGGTCGGCGAGCGAGAGCGCCTCGTCCTGATCGTGGGTCACGTAGATGGTCGTGGCGCCGAGTTCGTTATGGATGCGCCGGATCTCGGCGCGCATCTCGAGACGCAGCTTGGCATCGAGGTTCGACAGGGGCTCGTCCATCAGCACGAGCGGCGGCTCGATGACGATCGCGCGGGCAATCGCCACGCGCTGCTGCTGGCCGCCGGAAAGCTGGCCCGGCAGCTTGTTCTCCTGTCCCTGCAGGCGAACGAGGCTCAGGGCTTCGTCGACCTTGCGGTCGATCTCGGCCTTGGGCCGCCCCCGCATCTTGAGGCCGAAGCCGATGTTCTGCCGCACGTTGAGATGGGGAAAGAGCGCGTAGTTCTGGAACACCATTCCGAACCCGCGCTCCTCGGGGCGGAGCGTGTCGACCCGGCTCTTGTCGAGCCAGATCGCTCCGCCGGTCACAGGCAGAAGACCCGCGATGCAGTTCAATGTCGTCGACTTGCCGCACCCGGACGGTCCGAGCAGCGCGATGAACTCGCGCCGCTGGATCGTCAGGGATACGTCGCGCAGGGCGTTGAGCGCCCCGAAGTCGCGGCTCACGCGATCGAGCCGGACTTCGTCGAACTGGGAAAGGGCAATGGTCATCGCGGGTCCTTCTTTGTCTTATTTACGCGGTCTTATTTTCTCTTGCCGCCGCCGACCTGCTCGTCCCACATGCGGAAGGCGACGACCATCTGGTCAGGCTGGAGCGGCAGTTCGATCGGGTTCTCGGCGATCCACTTCTCGTATTCGGGACGGCCGTACTCCTTGATGGCCGCCTGGCTCTCCGGCGGTGCCATGTCAAGGGTCACGCCCTTCACGGCCGGGCCCGGATAGAAGTAGCCCTCGTCATAGGTGTAGGCCTGCTGCTCCTTGGTGAGCAGGAAGCTCATGAGATCGAGAAGAACGGCCTGCTTCTCGTTCGACAGCCCCTTGGGCACGCACATGTAATGGGCGTCCGCCACCCAGTGGAAGCCCTTGAGCGCCGCCACCTTGGCCTCCTTCGGCACGACGCCGAGGACGCGCGGGTTGATATCCCAGCCGGTGGTCGACACGGTCATGTCGCGGGAGCCCTCGCCGAGCTCCTTCATCACCGCGCCGGTGCCGGACGGGTAGTACTCGATGTTCTGCCCGAGTTCCTTCAGGTAGGCCCAGGTCTTGTCCCAGCCCTTGGCGGGATCCTGCGGGTTGCTGTCGCCGAGGATGTAGGGCAGGCCCATGATGAAGGTGCGGCCCGGTCCGGAATTCGCTGGGCGCGCATAGAGGAAGCGGCCCGGATTGGCCTTGGTGTAGGCCAGCAGCTCCTCCGCCGTGGTCGGCACGTTCTTGACCTTGTCGGGCATGTATTCGAGCAGCGGGCCCGACGGGTAATAGGTCACGACGACGCCCTGCCCCTTCGCCAGGCCCTGCATCTTGGCCGCGGCCGGCAGGTAGATGTCGTCGAGCTTCGGCAGCGCATTCGCATGCGCCGGGATCAGCTCGACCCAGAGCTTCTGCTCGATGCCGGCGGAGAGCGCGTCGGTACCGGTGAGCACGAGATCAATGTCGACGCGGCCCGCATCCTGCTGCGCCTTGATCTTCCCGGCCAGCTCCGGCGCCGTCGCCTTGGTGAAGGTGATGCGCGAAACGAGATTGGGCTTCGCCTTGCGATAGTTCTCGATGGCCTTCTGCGTCAGCGCGAGATTGCCGGCAACGTCGATGATGTTGAGCGTAACCGGGCTCGTGGGCAGGGTGGCTTGGGCAAAGCTCTTGCCGCCGAGAGCGGCAATGCCCGCAGCGCCGGCGGCACCGCCGACGAAAGTCCGCCTGGTGATCAGGTTCGTCATGTCTTCCTCCCGTTCTGTGCGACATGGCTCATGCGCGGCCATGTCCCGTGTCACAGCTTGTAGGCCTCTTTCGCGAGGCGATAGGCGAGATCGTAGGCCAGCTCGTGCGCCTCGTCCTCGTCGAGGCGATGGCTCGTCACGAGGCTGGCGAGATAGGCGCAGTCGACCCGGCGGGCTACGTCGTGCCGCGCCGGAATGGACAGGTAGGCCCGCGTGTCGTCGTTGAAGCCGACCGTGTTGTAGAAGCCCGCCGTCTCCGTCGTAAGCTCCCGGAAGCGCCGCATGCCCTCGGGAGAATCGAAGAACCACCAGGCGGGGCCGAGCTTCAGCGCCGGATAATGACCCGCGAGCGGCGCGAGTTCGCGCGAATAGCTCGTCTCGTCCAGGGTGAAGACGATGAGCGTGAATTCGGGCTTGTTGCCGAAGCGGTCGAGCAGCGGCTTCAACGCGCGGACGTAATCCGTCCGGGTCGGGATGTCGGCGCCCATGTCGCGGCCGAAGCGGCGGAACAGCGCCTCGTTATGGTTGCGGAAGGAGCCGGGATGAAGCTGCATCACCATGCCGTCCTCCACGCTCATCGCCGCCATCTCGGTCAGCATCTGGGCGCGGAACAGCTCGGCATCCTCGGGCGTCGCGGGTCCCGCCGAAACGCGGCGGAACAGCGCCTCGGCATCGACGGGCGAAAGGTCGGCCGTCCTGGCCGTCGGATGGCCGTGATCGGTGGAGGTCGCGCCGTAATCGCGGAAGAAGGCGCGCCGCTTCCGATGCGCTTCCAGGTAACCGCCCCAGGTCGCGGTATCGCAGCCGGCGATCTCACCGAAGCGGACGAGATTCTCGCGGAACCCTTCAAACTCGGGATCGACGACCGGATCGGGACGGTAGGCGGTCACCACCCGCCCCTTCCAGCCGGACTGACGAATGGTCTCGTGATGCTTCAGCGGGTCGAGCGGGCTTTCCGTGGTGGCGATGGCCTCGATCCGGAAACGCTCGAAGAGCGCGCGCGGGCGGAATTCCGGCGTGCGCAGCGCCTCGTCGATGCGGTCGTAATAGGCATCCGCGTTCGCGGCCGACAGCCGCTCGGTGAAGCCGAACAGGGTTGCGAAGGTATGATCGAGCCAGGCGCGCGTGGGCGTGCCGCGAAAGAGATGATAATGCGAGGCGAAGCGCCGCCAGATCGCCCGCGGGTCGCGCTCGACTGGAGAGCCGTCCTTCGTCGAAATTCCAAGATCTTCAAGCCGCACGCCTTGGCTGTAGAGCATGCGGAAAACATAATGGTCCGGAATGACGAACAGCGTCGCCGGATCCGGGAAGGGTTGATTCTCCGCATACCAGCGCGGATCCGTATGGCCATGCGGCGAAACGATCGGAAGGTCCTGCACTTCCGCATAAAGCCGGCGCGCCACCGCACAGGCAGCAGGCTCGACAGGAAACAGCCGGTCCGGGTGGATCAGCATGGCGTACTCCCTTGGCACTTTGCCCGGCCCGTTTTCCGGACCGGTTCCGAGCGCCTCACTGAGCAAACCTTAAAACGATCCACGATCCTTTGCAATGGTCTACTAGTATGGTAGTGTGCCACTTATGACGCATAGACCGACCCTTGCGAAGATCGACATCAGCCGCGAGCCCATGGCCCGGCAGGTCACGCGCGCTCTTCGGCAGGCCATCGTCAGCATGGAGATTTCACCCGGCGAAATGCTGTCCGAGCAGGATCTGGCGCAGCGATTCGGGGTCAGCCGGTCACCGGTTCGCGAAGCACTGATCAAGTTGAGTGAGGCTGGCCTCGTCCGGGTCCTGCCGCAACGCGGCACGCAGGTGGTCAAGATCTCGCGCGCGGCCGTCGAGGATGCTCGCTTCATCCGCCTGGCGGTCGAATGCGCCGTCGTGCGGGAAGCCGCACTGAAAGCCACGCCCGCCATGGTGGCGGAGCTGAATGCCAGCCTGACCCGGCAGCGCCGCGCCCAGCGCTCGATCTCCTCCGACGAGTTCATGGCGTTGGACGAGGAATTTCACCGCCTTCTCGCCGAGGCGGCTGGCCGCCCCGCCGCGTGGCGCATGATCGAGGACGTCAAGCCCCAGATGGACCGGGTGCGCTATCTCGACGTCAAGCAGGCGACCCCGCGCCACCTCATCGTCGCGCAGCACGCCGTGATCGTCGACGCCATCAAGGCGTCCGATCCCGTCGCGGCCGAAAAGGCCATGGAGCGGCACCTGAGCGAGATTCTCCGCTCCCTGCCCGAGCTTGCCGCCAAGCATCCGGACCTTTTCGAGCCCGAGACCGAAGTCCTGCCCGAGGTGCTCAGCGCATGACACCGGCGAACGCGGGACTTAGCGCATCGTGCGAAAAGGTGGACCCGGTTTTTCGCGAAGAACGATGCGCTCTCCAAAGAGTGGAGCATCGGATTCAACCCCAAAAGTGGGTCCACTTTTGGGTCCGATGCTATAGCCTGTCAGCCGACGCAGACGTTCGGCCCCACCCCTAAGAGGCAATTCATGGAACAGACTTGGCGTTGGTTCGGCCCCGAAGATGTCGTCCAGCTTTCCCACATCCGCCAGACGGGCGCGACGGGCATCGTGACCGCGCTGCACCAGATCCCCTATGGCGTCATCTGGAGCATCGAGGAGATCGAGAAGCGCAAGGCGCTCATCGCCGCCGATCCCTCGCTGGGATTGCGCTGGAGCGTGGTCGAGAGCCTGTCGATCCACGAACGGATCAAGATCGGCGAAGGCGACCTGACGAGCCTGTTCGACAATTACCGCCAATCCATGCGCAACCTCGCGCAATGTGGCGTCACGACGATCTGCTACAACTTCATGCCGGTGGTCGACTGGACCCGCACCGAGCTGGCCTACCCTCTTCCGGGAGGCGCAACCGCCCTGCGCTTCAACGTTCATGAATTCGCTGCCTTCGACTGCTTCATGCTGGAGCGCCCAGGCGCGGAGGCGGATTACTCGCCCGATGTCCTGAAGCGCGCGAAGGAATGGCATCTTCGCTCGTCGGAAGCCGACCGGCGCAAGCTCCTCTCCAACATCATGGCGGGCCTGCCGGGCGCCTATGACCGCTACGACGTTCCCGGCCTGCGCACGATGCTCGACCGATACAAGGATATCGACGCCAAGGCCCTTCGCGAGAACCTCGCCCGCTTCCTGCGCGAGGTGATTCCGACGGCGGAAGAAGTCGGGATCCGCATGTGCATCCATCCCGACGATCCCCCGCGCCCCCTCATGGGACTGCCGCGCATCGTCTCCAATGCGGACGATATCGCCTTCGTTCTCGGCGCCGTCGACTCGCCTGCAAACGGGCTCACGCTTTGCAGCGGATCGCTGGGAGCCAATCCCGTCAACGACGTTCCCGCCATCGCGAAGCGATTCTCGAGCCGGATCTGGTTCGCTCACCTGCGCAATGTGGCGAAGGACCCGGACGGCTCGTTCATGGAAGCCGACCATCTCGGCGGCGATACGGACATGGTCGCCCTCGTCACGGTGCTGCTCGAAGAGCAGAAGCGGCGCATGGATGCGGGCGAGAAGCACTGGCGCATTCCCATGCGCCCGGACCACGGGCACGAGCTTCTCGACGATGTCGGCAAGCCCACGCATCCGGGCTACCCGGCCATCGGCCGCCTGCGGGGCCTCGCGGAACTGCGCGGCGTGATGCAAGCCGTCTCGTCGCTGCGCGGCCTACCGCTTTAAGAGTCAATCGTCCGGATTGCACCCTCCACGTCATCACCGGCCTTGTTGTAAAGACCGGAGAGATCCTTGACAGGTGTTCGGAGAGATCCCTTACAGGTTTTGCGGACCGCCGGGGATGACAGCCTTGGAGCGAAAACCTACCCGAGCAGATTCCGCAATGTCCGCATGAACACCCGCGCGCCGATCCCGATCAGGTCGTCGGGAAAATCGTAGTCGGGATTGTGCAGGCTCGGATGGTTCTCGCCGGCTCCCAGGAAGAACATGGCGGCGGGGGCCTTCTGGCCGAAGCGGCCGAAATCCTCCGAGGCCCGCAGCGGCAGATTGTTCTCATCATGCGGGATACCTTCCTCATCGAGGGCGCGGCGGAGATGGGCGACGGCCTCCGGCGCATTCTCGCAATGCAGGAAAATGTCGTCGTGGGATACCTCGACGCCCAGCCCCTTTTTCCGCGCAATGCTCAGGACCAGATGCTCCGCGCTCACGCAGAGATCCTCCATGCCGGCATCGGTCCGGGTGCGCAGGGTCGCCCAGATTTCCGCCCGTCCGGGAGCGACGCCGAAAGCAGGCTCGCCGATCTTCACATGGGTGACGGTCACCATCGCGAAGTCGTCATCCAGCGGGCCGCCACGGCCGAGAGCGGTCAGGGCCGGCATCAGCTCGGCCACGACTTCCACCGGCGAGATTCCTGTCTCGGGCATGGAGGCATGAGCGGTCTTGCCATTCAGAACGATGCGCATACCCCGGGATGCACAGTTGACCGGCCCTTCCGCCAGCGCGACATGACCAAACGGCAGGCCAGGGAGATTGTGCAGGGCGAATGAAAAGTCCGGCGAAATTTCGCGAAAGCGCGGATCGGCGATGACGGCCGCCGCACCGGAGCCATCTTCCTCCGCCGGCTGGAACAGCAGGACCACGCGACCGCGCTGCGGACGCCGGCGGCCGAGCGCGCGCGCCAGACCGGCCAGGATCGCCGTATGTCCATCATGCCCGCACAGATGCCCCTTGCCGTGCGTGGCGGACCGATAAGGAAGGGTGGAGATTTCCTCGATGGGGAGGCCGTCGAGTTCCGACCGGACCATGACGGTCGGCCCCGGCTCCCTGCCCTCGTAAACGGCCGCGAGCCCGTGGCCTCCGAGACCTGTGACGATCCAGTCCGGCCGGGTGGATGCCAGGAAGGCCCGTACTTCCTGGGCCGTCTGAACCTCCTCCTTGGAGAGTTCCGGCATACTGTGGAGCTTGCGCCGCAAAGCCACCACATCGACCATGTCTTCATTGGTTAGGACCATGGATCGTCTCCACGCCGGGGCCCGGTAAGGGCGGAACCGCTCGACCGATGACAGCCCGGCCTGTTTCGGCCGGATGTTATGGTCCAAAAGGCGGATCCCGATCAAGTCATCGAAAGACGGACCCGGTGGATGAAACAGAATTTCCGGTTCTCTGGGGCATCGAATTCGTCCCAAAAGAAGTCCACTTTTGCCCCTCGATGCACTAGGCTCGTCCCAAGCTCCAGCACCTGTCGGCATGCAAAGATCCATGAACCTGTTCGTCTTCGGTCTCGGCTACTCGGTCTGCCAGTTCATCGGCCTTTACCGCGAACGTTTCACGGCCATCGCTGGAACGGTACGCTCGCCTGAGAAGGTCCAGGCCATGGAAGCGGATGGTGTTCCGGCCTATCGGTTCGATGGCACCGCCTATGATCCTCGCATCCCGGACCTGATCGCCCGCGCGGATGCGCTGCTTGTTTCCGTGCCTCCACTGGGCGAGACGGATCCGGTGCTGAACCATTTCTCCGAGGCCATCGCGTCGGCACCCAATCTGCGCTGGGTCGGCTACCTCTCGACCGTGGGCGTCTACGGCAATGCTGACGGTGGCTGGGTCGACGAGACCACGCCGCCCAATCCCGCGACGGTGCGATCCCGCCAACGGATCGCCGCCGAGCGGGAATGGCTGGCGCTCGGTGAGAGCGCCCCGTTCGCGGTGCAGATCTTCCGGCTGGCCGGCATTTACGGCCCGGGCCGCAACGCCCTGGTGAAGGTCGCCGACGGCACTGCGCGGCGCATCGTCAAGAAGGGCCAGGTGTTCAACCGGATCCACACGGCCGACATCGCGCAGGTGCTGATGGCGTCGATCGAGCGCCCGAGCCGCAATGCCATCTACAACGTCGCGGACGACGAGCCGGGCCCGCCACAGGATGTCATCACCCATGCGGCCGCGCTGCTGGGACGCGACCCGCCGCCGGAAGTGCCCTTCGAGGAAGCCGACCAGACCCCCATGGCGCGCTCGTTCTACGCGGACAACAAGCGCGTCCGGAACCAGCGCATCAAGACGGCGCTCGGCGTGACGCTGCGCTACCCGACCTATCGCCAGGGCCTGCAGGCCCTTCTCGAGGCTGGAGAAGGACTCGGGCAGGAGCGCTGATACAGGGGCTTTGTGACAGCTTCCTGCCGAAAGCCATCACGAGCGGCTTGAGATGAAAGCTGTCCTGCGGCATCGCGCCGACGGGCCAGCCCGCCTTTTCGACCGCCTGCGCCGTCACCGGCCCGACGGCGGCGATCAGAATTCGCCGCATAGCCGCGTCGAGCTCCGCCTCCTGGCCGAACCGTCGCGCCACCTCCTGCAACCGTCGCACCTGCGCCGTGCTGGTGAAGGCGATCAGGTCGATGGTGCCGGAGGCGAGAGCCTCGATGAAGTCGAGAACCTGATCGTCTTCCTCATCGGAGGCGTAGCGGTAGCTCAGGACCGGATCAACCTGTGCGCCCGCTGCCTCGAGAAAGTTCGTCAAGGGTTGCTCGCCACCGGGATAGAGCAGAACACCGATGCGCTTTCCCGCGATGGGAAGGGTGGACAGAGTCCTCGTCAATCCGGCCGTCGTGGGCTCCTCTGCCATCACGTCGGGCACGAGGCCGATACCACGCAGGACCCTGGCCGGCTTGGGGCCCCGAGCGACCTTGAAGGTCTTGCTCAGCGCAAAGATAACGGCTTCCTCTATGCCCTTTCGTCGCGCGAAGCCAAGTATGCGGGATAATCCCTCCCCCGTGTAGAGAACGACGATGTCGTGTCGGCCTTTGACGAGGCGATCGATCCACGCCTCGACTGGAGCGAAATCCTCCACGTCGTGGATCGACACGAGCGGACAACGCACGGCAGCGGCGCCATGGCGTTCGAGCATTCGCGTGAACAGGTCGAGTTCCCGGCTCTCGGGCACGGCGATGCGGCGTCCTTCCAGCATGATCACGCCGTCGCATCGAGCATGAGCGGATGTCCGAGCCCCGCATTATGCGCTTTGGCGACGCGTTCGAACACGCGGCCGATGCCGATGATGACGGGCTTCGCCGGATCACGTCGTTCGCTGGCTGAGCCGAGATCCGCGATCGAACCAGCCCAGCGCTCGTCCCCTCGCGACACGTTAGACACCATCACGGCCGGCAAGGTCGGAGAACATCCGGCTGCCATCAGGCGCCCGGCAATGGCGCCCGCCGTGCCGCCTGCCATGTAGAAGATCGTCGTGGTGGTCGAATCGGCCAGGCCCCGCCAGTCGAGTCCGTTTGGCAGCTGCCCGGTCTTGGCGCATCCCGTCACGAAGCGGACCGACTGCGCCATGTCCCGATGGGTGAGCGATACGCCGAGGACCGATGCCAGGGCAATGCCGGCCGTGATGCCCGGGACCACGTCGACGGTGATCCCAGCGCGCTCCAGATGCTCGATCTCCTCCCCGGCGCGGCCGAAGATCATCGGATCTCCGGACTTGAGCCGAACCACCTGCTTACCCTGGAGGGCAAGCCGCGTCATCAGGTCGTTGATGTCGTCCTGCGCGCAGGAGGCGCGCCCTCCCCGCTTGCCGACCATCAGGCGCCGGGCTTCGCGGCGGGCGAGTTCCAGCACTTCCTCCGACACGAGATCATCGAAGAGGATGACATCAGCGGATTGAAGCGCCCGCATGGCCTTGAGCGTCAGCAGTTCCGCGTCGCCCGGCCCGGCCCCGACGAGCGTGACGCGCCCCACTTCCTTTGCGGGCTCGGACGCGATCTCCTCCAGAACCGCCTCCACGGAGTCGCCGAAGGTTTCAGGTTCCCTCCCCTGAAAGGCGAGGTCCGTAAAGCGCTCCCAGAAAATGCGTCGTGCGGTGCCTGGTTGCAGATGCTGAATGGCACGCTCGCGCAAGCGCTTGGCGAAGGTCGCCCAGGAGGCGACGGAAGGATGCAGCAGCGTCTCGATCTTGCGCCGGATCGCCTGGCCCAGGATCGGCGCTGCGCCATCCGTGGAAATGCCGATCACGACCGGCGAACGGTTGACGATGGAGCCGAACTGGAAATCGCAGTAATCAGGTTTGTCGACCACGTTCACCGGCACGCCGGCCCTGCGGGCAGCAGCGGCAAAGGCCTCCGCTTCAGCCTCACATTCGAGATCCGCGACCGCAAGGACGGCATCCCTCAGAATGTCGGATGACCAGCCGGTTCGATGCAGTGTCAGCGATCCATCGGCCGCACCACGCACCAGCAATGTGTCCATCTCGGTGGATACGTCCAAGGCGTAGATGGCGACACAGGCTCCTGCGGCGGCGAGCAGTTCCGCCTTCCAGGCTGCGCCGGCCGATCCGCCGACCAGAACCGCGCGTCGACCTTTCAGATCGAAGAAGACCGGCAGCTTAGCTACGCGACCGAGCCGTGCCGGTTCGGCCTCAGACGGCTTTCTTAAGGGCTGCAGCATCGATCAACCTCCTGATCTCCACACGGCATGAGCCGCAATTCGTGCCGGCTCGCAACGCGGCGCCGACCGCTTCCACACTGGCGGCGCCATTTTTGATAGCCGCCGCGATCTGGTTCGCGCCCACCCAGAAGCAGGCGCAGACGATGGGGCCGGGGTCGGCCTGATCGGCGCCGGGCCGCCCGCTCAAGAGGCGCAGGCGCTCTGCGCCGGCAATGGAAGAGGCCTTCAGGCGCTCGACGGCCCAGGTCCGGGACACGGCGACCGGATGCGGAGCGGCGAACAGCGCGCCGAGTAAGACGTCACCTGAGAAGGTCGCGAGCCGGAAGCTGGCTTGGTCCTGATCGCTATACGAGAGCGTCTCCAGGTTCTCGCCGCTGCTGATCAATTCAGCGGCAAACTCCGCCCAGTCCTCCATTGGCTCGGCACCTGCGAGCTCGATGCGCCAGCCTCCCTCAGTCCGGGCCAGCGCCCAGTAATCCGCCGCGATCGTCTCAGGCTTGTTGCGCACCACCGCGAAGCCATACCAGGCGGCCTCGAACGGTTCGATACGGGCGCTGGAGAACTTGAGGCCGGGCTGACCGGAGACCGGATCGACCGCCGGAAGGACCGCCGCACCGATGCGTCCCTCTGCGGTCTGCTGATCCGTCCAGTGCATGGGGACGAAAATGCTGCCCTTCTGCTGGCGCTCCGTCACGAGAGCGCGGACGACGGCCGTCCCATGCGGGCTGACGATGCGCACGAGGGTCGCAGGCGCGATTCCGGCGGCTTCGGCATCCTCGGGATGGATCTCGCAGAAGCTCTCCGCGTAATGGCTCATCAGGCGCGGCGTCTTCGCCGTGCGCGTCATGGTGTGCCACTGATCGCGGATGCGGCCGGTATTGAGGATCAGCGGGAAACCCGGCGAGACGTCCTGCACGGTGACCGGTGTCGGGACGAAGCGCCCTCGCCTGTCCGGCGTGTAGAAGCCGCCCTTGGCGAAGAAGCGCGTCGTCGTGCCGTCAAGCTCCTCGCCCTGCCGGCGCGGCCACTGGAACGGCGGAAGTGCATCGTAGTCGCTCTCGCTCAGCCCGGCACAAGCGCTGATGTCGAAATCGCGCGCCGCTTCATTAGCGAGCCCGGACAAGGCGGCATGTTCGCGGAAGATCTCGGCTGGCGCCTGAAAGTCGAAGGCCTCGGCAAAGCCCATGCGGGTCGCCACATCGCAGATGATGCTCCAGTCGGGCCGCGCTTCGCCGGGAGCCTTCAGGAAGGAGCGCTGGCGCGAGATGCGGCGCTCGGAATTCGTCACCGTACCGCTCTTCTCCGCCCAGGCCGCCGCCGGCAGGAGGACATGGGCATGGCGTGTCGTATCGGTGCGGGTGACGTCGCTCACGACCACGAATGGACAGGCGAGAAGGGAAGCCTGAACGGCATCCGCATCCGGCAGGGAATCAACCGGATTGGTGCCCATGATCCAGATCGCCTTGATGCGCCCCTCCCCGACCGCGCGGAAAAGATCGACGGCCTTAAGTCCCGGACGGGTCGCGATCCCGGGACTGCCCCAGAAGGACTGAACGAGTTCGCGATGGTTCGGGTTGTTGATGTCGAGATGCGCTGCAAGCATGTTCGCCAGACCACCCACCTCGCGCCCGCCCATGGCATTGGGCTGGCCGGTGAGCGAGAACGGCCCCATGCCGGGCCGTCCAATACGGCCTGTGAACAGGTGGCAATTGATGATGGCGTTGACCTTTTCGGTGCCGACGACGGACTGGTTCACGCCCTGCGAATAGGCCGTCACGACGCGCTCCGAGCGGCTCCAGAGCGTGTAGAACTCGCGCAACTGCTCGGCTGGGAGGCGGGTTGCGCCGAGCGCGCCCGGAAAGCCGCATTCCCGCGCCGCCTCCAATGCCTTGCCAAGGCCGGAGGTGTGGCGGTCGACATAGTCGCTGTCGCGCAGCCCCATCCGGTCCAGGTGATCGAGCAGCCCGGCGAAGAGCGCCACATCGGAATTCGGAGCGATCGCCAGATGAAGATCGGCAGCCTCCGCCGTCACCGTGCGCCGTGGATCGACGACAACAATCCTGGTGCCGCGCCGTTCGCGGGCTGCCAAGAGCCGCTGGAACAGGACTGGGTGGCACCAGGTCATGTTGGAGCCAACGAGAACGACGAGATCGGCCTCTTCTAGATCCTCGTAAGTGCCCGGAACCGTATCGGATCCGAACGCCCGGATATGCCCGGCGACCGACGAGGCCATACAAAGGCGGGAGTTCGTGTCGATATTCGCCGCACCGATGAAACCTTTCATCAGCTTGTTGGCGACATAATAGTCCTCGGTGAGCAGCTGGCCCGAGCCGTAGATGGCAACCGATTCAGGACCATGTTCGGCAATGGTCTCGGAGAAGCGTTGCGCCACCAGATCGAGCGCTTCCTCCCATCCCGCTTGGCGCCCTCCGATTTCAGGGTGAAGAAGCCGGTCGTCGAGGCTCAGCGTCTCGCCCAGAGCGGAACCCTTCGAGCAGAGGCGGCCATAATTGGCCGGATGCTGCTCGTCGCCTTTGATTGCAACCGAGCCGTCTTCCTGCGGCATGGCCAGCACGCCGCAGCCGACGCCGCAATAGGGGCACGTGGTCCGGATCGGATTACCGCTCGCCATCGTCCCTCCTCAGGCAGCGCGGGCCATGAGAGCGGAGGCACGGAGCAGGATTCGCGAGCCCTCGATCCGCAGCGGGATTTTGTGGGTGCAGCCATGGTCCGCTCCCTGAGCCTCGCCGCTTTCCAAACTGATCACCCAATTGTGCAGCGGGCAGGTCACGGAATGGCCGTGGACGATGCCCTGCGACAGCGGTCCGCCCTTGTGCGGGCAACGGTCGCGCAACGCGAAGAGGGTTCCGCCGGCCGCCTTGAACACAGCGATGTCGCCACCCGGCGCTTGCACGACGCGCGATCCGAGAAGTGGCACATCCTCGACCGCGCCCACATCGATCCACTCGCTCATTCCGCTGCCTCCGCCAGGGTGAAGTTCGCCATCGGCCGGAACTCATGCGCGTCGCGCCCGGCCACGCGCTCGGCCCACGGGTCGATCTGCGCATTGCGCTGGGAGATCACGAAGCGCTCGTAGAGAGTACGGCGCGTCGTCAGGTCGTCGACCACCGTTGCGCGAATGGAGTCGATGCCGACCCGGTCCGCCCATTTGTACATGCGTTCGAGATAGTGCCCCTGCTCGCGATAGAGCTGCGTCAGGGCCGCGATGACCGCGACGCATTCGTCCTCGTCCGGCACCTTGCAGAGCAGCTGCGTACCCTTGATATGGATCCCGGCGGCACCCGCGAAGTGGATCTCGTAGCCTGAATCGACGCAGATCACACCCACATCCTTGCAGGTCGCTTCGGCACAGTTCCGAGGGCAACCGGAGACGCCCATCTTGACCTTCGCTGGCGCCCAGGAGCCCCACATGAACTTCTCGATCCTGACTCCGAGCCCTGTGGAATCCTGCGTGCCGAAGCGGCACCATTCCTTGCCGACGCAGGTCTTCACCGTGCGCAGGCCCTTGGCATAGGCATGGCCCGAGACCATTCCCGCATCGTTGAGATCGGCCCAGACCGCCGGGAGATCCTCCTTGCGCACGCCCAACAGGTCGATGCGCTGGCCGCCGGTCACCTTCACGGTGGGGATGTTGTATCTCTCGGCCACGTCCGCGATGGCGCGCAATTCCCGCGGGTTGGTCAGTCCTCCCCACATGCGCGGCACGACCGAATAGGTTCCGTCCTTCTGGATGTTGGCGTGGATGCGCTCGTTGATGAAGCGCGAGCGGCCATCGTCTTCGTATTCCTCCGGCCAGTCGCACAGGAGATAGTAGTTCAGGGCCGGACGACACTTGGCACAACCGCAGGAGGTCTTCCATCCGAGCTCCTGCATGACGGCCGGGATCGACTTCAAACCGGCTGCCCGGATGAGACGGCGCACGTCGTCATGGCCGAGATCGGTGCAGCCGCACATGGGCTCAACGGCAGACTTCGCGAACCTGTCGCCGAGAGTCAGGGCCATCACCTGCTCGACGAGGCCGGTGCATGTTCCGCAGGAGGCGGAGGCCTTGGTGTGTGCCCGCACCTCGGCGAGCGTGCTCAAACCCTTTTCCGTGATCGTCTGGACGATCTTGCCTTTGCAGACGCCGTTGCAGCCGCAGATTTCCGCATCATCCGGCAAGGCTGCAACGGCCGCCGTAGGGTCCAGGGGAGCACCTCCGACGTAGGATTGTCCAAAGATCAGGGTATCGCGCAGTTCCGTGACATCGGTTTCCCTGCGCAGGAGATCGAAGAACCACGATCCGTCCCCCGTCTCACCATAGAGCACCGCGCCGACGATGCGGTTCTCCTTGAGAACGAGGCGCTTGTAGACGCCGCGCGCAGCGTCTCGCAGGACGATGTCCTGCCGGTCCTTCGCCTCGCTGAAATCGCCAGCGGAGAACAGGTCGATGCCCGTCACCTTCAGTTTTGTGGCTGTCACGGAGCCGGTATAGGCGGCACTCTCATCGCCTGCGAGCTGCGCGGCGACGACCTTTGCCATCTCGTAGAGTGGCGCCACCAGGCCGTAGCAGTGACCGCGATGCTCAACGCATTCGCCGACCGAGAAGATATCGGGATCGCTGGTGCGCATGTCGTCGCCGACGAGAACGCCACGGTTCGTTTCAAGGCCTGCTTCCTTGGCCAATGTCGCATTCGGCCGGATGCCGACCGCCATGACGACGATATCGGCCGGGATCTCGGTGCCGTCGTCGAGTCCAACGCCGGTGACATGGCTCTCGCCGAGGATCGCGTGGGTGTTGGCCTTGCAGCGTACGGCGATGCCACGGTCTTCGAAGGCCCTCTGCAGCAGGTAGCCGGCGGACGGGTCGAGCTGGCGCTCCATGAGCGTCGGCATGAGGTGGAGGACGGTCACTTCCATGCCCTGCGCCTTCAGGCCGGCCGCCGCTTCGAGCCCGAGCAGGCCGCCACCGATGACGACGGCGCGACCGCCCTTATCCGCAGCCTCGAGCATCTTGTTCACGTCGTCTAGGTCGCGATAGGTGACCACGCCCGGCAGGGTCGCGCCGGGGATCGGCACCACGAACGGAACCGATCCGGTAGCAACAAGGAGTCGGTCGTACTCAGCAGCCGTGCCGTCCGCCGCGATCACGCGCTTGCCCGCGCGGTCGATCCCGACGACCGGCCTGCCGCGGTGGAGCGTGATGCCGTAGGTTTCGTACCAAGCATCATTATGGATCAGGATGTCTTCATAGGTCTTCTCGCCGGAAAGGACGGGCGAGAGCATGATGCGGTTGTAGTTCACGCGCGGCTCGGCGCCGAAGATCGTGACCTCGTAGGCCTCGGGCGCGCGCTCGAACAGTTCCTCCAGGGCACGGCCGGCGGCCATGCCGTTGCCGATGACGACCAGCTTCTTGGGCATCGTCACTCTCCTCACGCTGCGAGTGTCGGGGCCCGATGGCGTGCATAGAGGAACTCCAGCACGGCCGCGCGGGCATCGTTGTAGATGGAATTGCCGACGAGTTCGAGACGCTTGCGGGGGCGAGCCAGATCGACCCTCAGATCCTCGCCGATGGTCGCCGCAGGTCCGTTGGTCATCATGACGATCCGATCGGAGAGCAGCACCGCCTCGTCCACGTCGTGGGTGATCATGATGATCGTATTGCCAAGACGGCTGTGGATCTCCATGACCTGATCCTGGAGATGCGCGCGAGTTAGCGCGTCGAGCGCGCCGAAGGGCTCATCGAGCAGCAGGATCTTCGGCTCCATGGCCAGCGCCCGGGCAATGCCGACACGCTGCTTCATGCCTCCGGAAATCTCGTGCGGCCGCTTGTTCTCCGCATGGGCCATGTGCACGAGTTCGAGGTTGTGGCGGGTCCAGTCGCGGCGCTCCGCCTTCGACTTCCTGCCACGGAAGACCTTGTTGACCGCAAGTTCCACGTTCTCCCGAACTGTCAGCCAAGGCAGGAGCGAATGATTCTGGAACACCACGGCGCGGTCGGGCCCAGGTCCGCTCACGGCCCTGCCCTCCAGGAGCACGCCGCCCTGAGTGGGCTCCAGCAGACCTGCAACGATATTGAGAACCGTCGACTTGCCGCAGCCGGAATGGCCGATGATTGAAACGTACTCGCCTTTTTCGATGGCGAGGTTCACGTCCCGCAGCACTTCGGTGGTCGTGCCGCCGCGCTGGAAGGATATGCCGATATGATCGATCTTGAGATAAGCCATGGTGCCGCCTCCTTACTGCGCAGAGGTGCCGCGGGTCAGCAGGTGACCAATGGCTGCGATGGAACGGTCGAGCAGGAAGCCGACCACGCCCACATAGACCAGGGCCACGATGATGTCGGAGATGAGGGACGAGTTCCACGCATCCCAGATAAAGAAGCCGATGCCCACGCCGCCGATCAGCATCTCGGCCGCCACGATGGCGAGCCAGGACAGGCCGATGCCGATGCGAAGGCCCGTGAACATGTGCGGCACGGTGGCCGGCACCATGATGCGGGTGAAGAACTCGATGGGCGACAGGCGCAGAACCTTGGCGACATTGCGATAATCCTGCGGAATGTTGCGGATTCCCACCGAGGTGTTGATCAGGATCGGCCAGACGCTCGTGATGAAGATCACGAAGATGGCGGAGGGCTGCCCATCGCGGAAGGCGGCCAGGGACAGCGGCAGCCACGCCAGCGGCGGAATGGTGCGCAGCACCTGGAACACAGGATCGAGACCACTCATGGCGAGCGTGGACTGTCCGAGCAGGACGCCCATCCCGATGCCGATGACGGCGGCAAGCGCATAGCCATAGCCGACGCGCACCAGCGATGCGGTCACATGCCAGAAGAGGCCCTGGTCGATGCCGTTGCCGACCTTGAAGGGATGGACGATGATCTCCCAGCTCTCATCGATGACTTTCAGGGGGCTCGGCAACGCGGAGGTCGGGCTCGACGCCAGGATCTGCCAGAGGACGAGCAGGAATGCGATGGTTAGAACCGGCGCAGCCAGTTGCGTGACGATGCTCTTGCCGATGTGAGCGGCACGAGTCAGGACGTCGATCGGCCTCGGCGCCAGCGCATGAAGCGCAGCCGGCTGGGCTGGGGGTGCCACCTTCGGGCTCGGAAGGGCGACGACACGGGCGGAGTGAACCATGAGCCTGTTCTCCGATGGTTACGCAATGCGCTTGATGGGAAGGCTGGCGAGATAGGCCTGCGGATCGTCAGGATCGAAGATCTTGCCGTCGAAGAACGTCTCCTTGCCGCGGCTGTCGCTGGCCGGGATATCGCCTGCAGCGACGCCCAGAGCCGTCGCGGCCTCACGCCAGAGGTCGGCGCGGTTCACCTTGTCGACGAGCGCCTTGGCGTCGATGCTCATCTCGAACTTCCCCCAACGCATGTTCTCGGCAATGAACCACAGGTCGTGCGACTTGAAGGGGAAGGATGCGTGATCGCGCCAGAACTTCATGATGCCGGGCGAGTCCTTCACGATCCTGCCCTCGATGCCGTAATCGTACTCGCCCTTCTGGCGCGGCAGGATGTCGGCGACGGGCACGTTGAACCAAGCACGGGTTCCGACGATCCGGCACATCTCCTCGCGGTTCTCGAGCTTGTCGCACCAGGCCTGCGCCTCCAGCACGGCCATGAGCAGCGCTTTCGCAGCCCTCGGATGCTTGTCCACCCAGGCGGCGCGCAGTCCGAGCGCCTTCTCCGGATGCCTGTTCCAGATCTCGTACGTATTGGCCGCGGTGTATCCGAGCTTTTGATTGATGAGCTGCGCGTTCCACGGTTCGCCGACGCAGAAGGCGTCCATGGTGCCGACTTTCATGTTGGCGACCATCTGAGGCGGGGGCACCACGATGGTGGACACGTCCTTGTCGGGATCGATGCCGCCGGCTGCGAGCCAATAGCGGATCCAGAGATCGTGCGTGCCGCCCGGAAAGGTCATGGCGACCTTCGGATCGCCGCCCGCCGCGCGCTTCTTCGCGAAAGCCTCCTTCAGAGGCGATGCATCGAGGCCGAGCTTCAGGCCGTTGTATTCGGCAGCGACCGAAATTGCCTGCGCATCGAGATTGAGGCGCGCCAGGATATACATCGGGGTCGGAACGCTGCCCTGCGTCACCTTCCCGGTGGAGATCAGGTAAGGCATCGGGGTCAGAATGTGGGCGCCGTCGATGCCGTTGGCTTCCGAGCCGAGCACGAGATTATCGCGGGTCGCGCCCCAGGAGGCCTGCTTCAGCACCTCCGCATCCGGCAAACCATGTCTGGCGAAGAAGCCCTTTTCCTTGGCGATGATCAGAGGGGCCGCATCGGTGAGCGCGATGTAGCCGAGTTTGACTGTTTTTGTCTCAGGCTCGGCACCCTGCGCGAAAGCACCACCCGGGAAAGCGGCCTTCACGGCAGCTAGCGTCAAGGCTGCGCTTGCACCGCGAAGCGCGTCTCGACGGGTGATCTTCAGTGTCTGCATCGTGCTTCCCCTGTTCCTGTCGCCGGCTTTCGCGGACGAGACCGATTGAAACTTCGTCGCTACCGATCCGCTGGAAGCCCTTAAGGCTCGATCAGACGCAGATCGCCTGTTGCCGGGTCGTGCGAGCCGGCCGAAACGCAAAAGACGCCGCGAGATGAACTGAATTCCGCAATGGAGCGGGTACAGCTGATCCAGCGACGTCGTTGTCGGGAAACGCCTCTTTGAGAGGCATCAGCGGCCTGTCATCGTTGACCGGCCTGTCGTCGAGAGTGACTCGGACTTCGTTGTCCCGCCTGTCTCTCATTTAGAAAAGGTACAGACTGCCCATATTGTGCTCAAGGTCATAATTTGTGCACTGCGCCTTTGTTGTGTGCGGTGCAATGCCTATTCCGCGACCGTGGGGCTGATCCCGCTCCGGATGTCGAACTCGGCCACATAGCTAGGAATGTCATCGGGCGCGAAGCGCCGCCCGTCGATGAATCTCTCCGCTCCCACGCCTTCGATCCTGCTGTCGAGCGGCGGTACGGAAACGCCTGAGTTTCCGAGAAGATTGCGATACATTTCTGGACGATAGGCCGCTCGAACCAGTGCCGGACCAGCCTCGTCATAGGCCACCTGCCCCCACCGCACCATCTGGCTGTAGATCCAGAGCGCCTGACTGATCCAGGGAAAGTTCGCGCTCTGATCGTGGAACGCCATGTAGTTGTGAACCTGCCGCGTCCTGCCATCGGGATCGACAGTGAGTTGCCCGGCGAGCAGGCGCAGGATCATTTCCGATGGCACGCCGACATAGGCCGGATCCGACATCATGTCCGCCAATGTGCTATTGTTCTGCCGGTCATCGCACCAGCGGGCCGCGGCATCGAGCGCAACCATGAGGCGGGACAGGGTCTCCGAATTCTCTTCGGCCCATTCCGGACTGACGCCCAGCACCTTTTCCGGAGCGGAGGGCCAGATGTCCGCCTTGGTGGCCACTATGCGCCCGATGCCCTTTTCCACGGCGATCACGTTCCAGGGAGCATTGACGCAGAACCCATCGATGGCCCGCGTCATCATGGCATCCACCGTGAGCGGCGGCGGCACGATCGTCATGGTGACATCGACGTCGGGATTGATCCCCGCCGCCGCGAGCCAGAAGCGGAACTCGTAATTGTGGGAGGAGAAGGGATAGGTCATGGCAAAGACGAGGGGCTTCCTTCCAGCCAGCCGTCTCTGCTCGACCACCTGTTTCAAGGCCCGGCCGTTGGTGAGAGCGTCCTCGGAGCCATCGAGACCGGCCAGAGCCTGCATTTCCCGATAGAGCTCCACCGAGAGCGTGATGGCATTCCCGCCGCGCCCGAGTGCGAAGGGTGTGAAGCAGGGATAGGGGTTGGATCCCAGACGGAGCTGGGATGCGATCGGCATTGGGCTCAGCATGTGTGCCACGTCGAACTGACGGAATGCCAGCCGGTCTCGGATGTTGGACCAGGATACATCCTTGACCAATTGCAGGCGAATGCCCTCGCAACGGGCAAAGCCCTGCTCGGCGGCGGCCACCAGTACGGCCATGTCGACGAGGGGAATGAACCCGACGCGAACCAAACGTTCGGGAACAGGACGGCCCCTCGTCTTCGAGGGCGTATCATCCACCGAACCGGGCTTATGCGCGGGGCCTCTCCCCGCTCCCTCCAAATCCCACACGCGCTTATTTCTCCAGAAGGGAAGCGGCCGTCACGACGCTCTGGGCGATGTCGACCAGCTTCCGTTTCTCGTTCATGGCGGTCTGGCGAAGAAGGGCATAGGCCTCCTCCTCCGAGAGCTGCCGAGTTCTCATCAGAATGCCTTTGGCCCGATCGATGATCTTGCGGGAGGCCAGTTCGTTGCGGGCCACCAGAAGCTCGCGCTGAAGACGGTCGAAGGCGCTGAAGCGGCTCACCGCCATGTCCACAATGGGCTTCACCCGCTCCTTGCGCAGGCCGTCGACCACATAGGCTGAAACGCCTGCCTCGACGGCCGCCTGGATCATGGACCCATCGGAGCGGTCCACGAACATGGCCACCGGGCGCGAGACCAGCTTCGAGACCTGGAACATCTGCTCCAGAACATCGCGGCTCGGATTCTCTATGCCGATGATGATGACGTCCGGATCGATAGTGCTCAGGCGCCGGAGCATATTGGTCATCGTTTCGATGACCTCGACGTCGACGATGCCGGCCTCGCGCAATCCATCGACGAGGATGGCCGCCCGGATGCTGTTCTCCTCGATGATCGCAACGCGCAGTGGCCGCTGACCGGTTTGTGTGTCTCTGGTCAAATTCCTGAAAGCTCTCGCTGCGAACGGGGATCCACTGTCGAGGGTCTAAAGCAAGTTTCGGGCCAAACCGCGCACTCCACGGCGATGTCCGAATTGCGCCCTCGCTCCTGAGGAAACTTTAGGCAAGCCCTGAAAGCTGGGCAGAGCACACGTCGCGCGGTTTCCGATCCTTTGATCAAATAACCGGCAGTGGTTGAACAGAGAACCAGCACCGAACCAGTTGCAAATTGGTTCGGCCTTGGGCTAGTCTTGTTTCACTGAGCCCCTGAACGACGAAACAACGGATCGTTGCTCAAGGGATACTAGCAAGATTGTTTCACACGAGATCGGATCTCGATGGCTAACCCCGATCCATTGCTGGACAGCTCGAACTTCGCCCTCGGGCGATTGCGTGCTCTCCTGGAGGACGGCTCCTTCGACAAGGAGCAGCGGCTGCCGTCGGAGCGGCTGCTGGCGGCGCAGATCGGCATTGGCCGGCGGGCCTTGCGGCGGGCACTGGAGGTTCTGGAGGCCGAGGGGTGCATCTGGCGCCATCAGGGCAAGGGAACGTTCCTGGGGCCCCGCCCACCTGAGGCGCATGCCGATCTCGATGAATTGTCCAAGCGAACCAATCCGCTCGAGGTCATGGACGTACGCCTCGAGATCGAGCCGGCGCTGGCGCGGCTCGCGGCCCTGCGCGCGTCGAACGGCGACATCGAGCGCCTCCTGCACCTCGCGGACAAGACCGCCTCGATGTCCGATGCGGATGGGCGCGAACTCTGGGACAGCGCCCTGCACCGGGCCATCGCGGAGGTGGCCGGCAACGCGCTCCTCCTGGCGATCTTCGACATGGTCGACCGCATCCGGCAGGACGCGACATGGCGGCTCCTGCGCGAACGCGCCCGCTCTGGCGCCCGCCAGGAGATCTACGTCAACCAGCACCGGCGGGTGATCGCGGCCATCGCCCAGCGCGAGGCCCACGCGGCGGAGCAGGCCATGCGCGAGCACCTTGAACTGGTGCGCGACGGGCTGCTGAAAGTCATGACGAGCCCCCTGCCGGACGGCATGGATTCAGAGCAGGCCATTTTTGACAACACCGAGGATCAGCGTCTCCATGGGACTTGAGGCTGCGCAGCAATCGATGACCGATATCCGCAACCCAGGCAAAGTCGGGTCAGTCACAGGAGCGCCCCTGCTCGATGTGAAGGGGCTTTCCGTGCGCTTCGACGGCGCGCCCAAGGGCGTAAACGTGGTCGATGACGTGTCGTTCTCCGTGAGCAAAGGCAAGACCCTGTGCATCGTCGGCGAATCCGGCTGCGGGAAGAGCGTGACCTCGCTGGCCCTTATGGGGCTCCTGCCGACGCCGCCGGCACGGATCGTCGCCGGATCGGCCATGTTCGACGGACGGGACCTTCTGACGCTCACTGAGCGTGAACGGGCGGATCTGCGCGGGGACCGGATGGCCATGATCTTCCAGGAGCCGATGACCTCGCTCAACCCGGCCTTCACCATCGGCGACCAGATTTCCGAGGGCATCGTCCGCCACCGCAAGGTGTCCAGGGCCGAGGCCATGGAACGGGCGTTGGACATGCTCAGGAAGGTGCGCATCCCCGCACCCGAAAAGCGCCTGCGCGCCTATCCGCACGAAATGTCCGGCGGCATGCGCCAGCGCGTGATGATCGCCATGGCGCTTGCCAACGACCCGCAACTGCTCATCGCCGACGAGCCCACCACGGCTCTCGACGTGACGATCCAGGCGCAGATCCTCACCCTCATCCGCCGCCTGCAGGAGGAGACCGGGACGGCGATGATCCTGATCACCCACGATCTCGGCGTGGTGGCGGAAGTCGCCGACGAGGTTGCGGTGATGTATGCGGGGCGCGTGGTCGAGAGCGGGCCGGTCGAGGCGATCTTCGAGGACCCGCAGCATCCGTACACCATCGGTCTCATGGGTTCCGTCCCATCGCTCGGCCGCCGCCAGGGACGGCTCGCCACGATCCGCGGCACGGTTCCTCCAGCGGAGCTGATGCCCAAGGGCTGCCGCTTCACGCCGCGCTGCCCGTTCTCGGACAGCCGTTGCGCCAACGATCCGCCGCCCCTCGCCGAGATCAAGCCCGGCCATCGGGCCCGCTGCTGGTACGCCCCTCTCGAAGAACACCGTGGAGTTGCCCCATGGGCATGATGCCCGCAGACGACATCATTCTCGAAGGCGTCGGCCTCAAGAAACATTTCGGAGGTGGCGGCCTGCTCTCCTCGCCGACCGTCGTGCGCGCCGTCGACGGCGTGTCCCTCGGCATCCGGCGCAGCGAGACCTTCGCCGTTGTAGGCGAGTCCGGCTGCGGCAAGTCCACCCTGGGTCGCCTCCTGCTGCGTCTGATCGAAGCCACCGAGGGCGACGTGCGCTACGAGGGCCGCTCGATCGTCAAGCTCGACAAGGGTGAGCTGCGCAAGCTGCGGCGGGACCTGCAGATCATCTTCCAGGACCCCTTCGCCTCGCTCAACCCGCGCATGAACGTCTGCGACATCATCGCGGAGCCCATCTGGCTCCATAACCTGGCGAGTGGCCGCGAGAAGCGCGAGCGCGTCGCGGAGCTCATGCGCATCGTCGGCCTGCTGCCGACGTACGCGGATCGCTATCCGCACGAGTTTTCCGGAGGCCAGCGCCAGCGCATCGGCATCGCCCGCGCCCTCGCGGGCGACCCGAAGCTGATCGTCGGCGACGAGCCTGTCTCGGCCCTCGACGTGTCGATCCAGGCCCAGATCATCAACCTGCTCGAGGACCTCAAGGGCCGCTTCGGCCTGACCCTCGTCATCGTGGCGCACGACCTTGCCGTGATCCGTCACATGAGCGACCGGGTCGCGGTGATGTATCTCGGCGAGATCGTCGAGTTGTCGGATACGGATGCGCTTTTCGACAATCCACTGCATCCCTATACGCAGGCGCTTCTCGCGGCGATCCCCGTTCCGAGCCCCACGAACCGCCAGCCGAAGGCCCTGCTCCATGGCGACGTGCCGAGCCCGGCCGCGCCGCCATCGGGCTGCCGCTTCCATACGCGCTGCCCCCACGCCCGCCCCCTTTGCAAGGAGCAGCACCCTGCCCTCGAAGCGGCGCCGGATGGGCGGCAGGTGGCCTGCCATTTCTGGCGTGAGATCCAGGGAGCGGGCGCTGGAACGATCAGCGCACCGCCCCCGAGCGCGGCGCTCGCGAAGCGCCTGGCGCTCTACAGAACTTGGCGCGAACGGCAGGATAAGCCCGTCGCGCCGAGCCCTTGAATACAGTGGACGACATCCGGAGAACGATCGGAGGACAATGAAATGAAGACGAAACTGCTCCTTGCCTTGGCCGCGGGGCTCATGATGAGCACCGCAGCCTCGGCCCAAACCCTGCGCATCGGCCTGAACGAGGATCCCGACGTGCTCGACCCGCACCGCGCGCGAACCTTCGTCGGCCGCATCGTGTTCACGTCGCTGTGCAACAAGCTCGTGGACATCACGCCCGACCTGAAGTTCACCCCGGAGCTCGCCACCGAGTGGAGCTGGAGCGACGACGGCAAGTCGCTGACGTTCAAGCTGCGCCCGGGCGTCAAGTTCCACGATGGCGAGCCGCTGAATGCGGCTGCCGTGAAGGCCAATATCGAGCGGGCCAAGTCCCTTCCGGACTCCCTGCGCAAGAGCGAGCTGACCTCCGTGGACAACGTCGAAGCCGTCGACGACCTGACCGTGAAGGTGAACCTCTCCCGTGCCGACGCAACCCTGCTCTCGCAGCTCTCGGACCGCGCCGGCATGATCATGTCGCCCAAGGCCCTGGCCTCAGCCGATTTCGGCCAGAAGCCAGTCTGCTCGGGACCCTATAAGTTCGTCGAGCGTGTTCAGAACGACCGCATTGTGCTGGAGAAGTTCGCCGATCACTGGGACGCCAAGAACTACAACTTCGAGCGCGTCATATTCCAGCCGATCCCGGATACGACCGTGCGCCTCGCCAACCTGCGCTCGGGCAACCTCGACCTCTTGGAACGTCTGGCGCCGAGCGACGTTCCGGCTGTGAAGAGCGACTCGAACCTGGTCTTCGCTCCGGTTTCCGGCATCGGCTACCAGGGACTGACCATCAACACCAACAACGGCGATCGCGCCAAGAACCCGCTCGGACAGGACAAGCGCGTCCGGCAGGCGCTTGAGCTCTCCATCGACCGGAACGTCATCAACGAGGTCGTCGGCCAAGGTATCTTCCCGCCGGCGGGACAGCCTTTCCCGGAGGCCAGCCCCTACAACAACCCGAAGTTCAAGGCCAACGAGCGTGATGTTGCAAAGGCCAAGCAGCTTCTGAAGGAAGCCGGCGTCGACCGGGTGAAGTTCGAGCTGACCTTCGGCACCAGCACCACGACCCAGCAGATCGCCGAAATCATCCAGGCGATGGCCGCGGAGTCCGGCTTCGACATCTCGCTGCGTCCGACCGAGTTCGCGGCCATGCAGAAGGAAGCCCAGGCGGGCAACTTCGACGTGAACGTGATCGGCTGGTCCGGCCGCGTCGACCCGGACGGCAACATTCATCCCTTCGTCACCTGCAAGGGCGCGCTGAATGACGGTCGCTACTGCAACGAGCAGGTCGACAAGCTCCTGAACGACGCCCGCGTCATCAACGACGAGGCCAAGCGCAAGGAGCTGTACGATTCCGCGCAGGAAATCCTGAAGCAGGATCTGCCGATCATCTACACCTACTACCAGCCCTGGCCCTTCGTTCACACGAAGAAGGTCCAGAACTTCAAGGCTTACCCGGACGGCATGATCCGTCTGAAGGGCGTGAAGTTCGCCTCCTAGAATGCCCAAGAACAGCGTGCCCGGTTCCATGACCGGGCACGCCCCTGCCCTTCCTTGACACGGGTTCCAAGAGCTGATGCTGCGCTACATCGGACGCCGAATACTGATTGCCATCCCGACGCTGATCATCGTGTCGCTGCTGGTCTTCGCCCTGCAGAAGCTCCTGCCCGGCGATCCGGTTCTGACCATGGCGGGCGAAGAGCGCGATCCACAGGTTCTCGCTTACCTGCGCGAGAAGTATCGCCTGGATGATCCAATTCCGGTTCAGTATTTCGCCTGGATCGGCTCGGCCCTGACCGGCAATCTCGGGATCTCGCTGCGCACCGACATTCCGGTTCTCGACCTGATCCTCAGCAAACTGCCGGTCACCCTCGAGCTGGCCATCATGGCTATGATCGTAGCGCTCGCCATCGGCATTCCCGCCGGCATCATCTCGGCAGTGAAAAAGGGAACGGCGGTCGACTACACGGCCAACGTCATCGCGCTGTCGGGCCTGTCCATTCCCAATTTCTGGCTCGGCATCATGCTCATCATGCTGATCTCGGTGCGCTGGAAGCTCCTGCCCGCCTCCGGCTATGTTCCGCCGACCGAGGATCTGTGGCTCAACATCAAGACCATGCTCATGCCGGCCTTCGTGCTCGGCACGGGTCTGGCTGCGAGCCTGATGCGCCATACCCGCAGCGCCATGCTCGGCGTCATGCGTTCCGACTACATCCGCACCGCCCGCGCCAAGGGGCTCCTGTCGCGGAAGGTCATCCTGAAGCATGCCCTGCGCAACGCGCTCGTACCCATCGTGACGCTCTCCACTCTCCTCTTCGGCGAGCTGCTCGCCGGCGCGGTGCTCACGGAGCAGATCTTTACCATTCCCGGCTTCGGCAAGCTCATCGTCGATGCTGTATTCAATCGCGACTACGCCGTGGTGCAGGGCGTCGTTCTCTGCACGGCCGTCGGCTTCATCTTCATGAACCTGCTCGCCGATGTCCTTTACGTTCTCGTCAATCCCCGCCTGAGGCACGCCGCATGACCGCCACAGCCGTTATTGCCGATGAGATCGCGCTGCCGAAGAAGCGCAGCCGCGTCCTTGCCAAGTTCCTGAAGAACAAGAGCGCCGTTCTCGGCGGCGCCATCGTGCTGTTCTTCGTCCTCGTCGCCCTCATCGGCCCGTACTTCGCGCCGTACGACCCGGTCAAGCCGAGCTTCACGAGCATCCGCAGGGCACCCTCGGTCCTGTTCTGGTTCGGCACCGACGAACTCGGGCGCGATCTTTTCTCCCGCATGCTCTGGGGCGCGCGGGCCTCCATCATGGCCGGCGTGGTCTCGGTCACCATCGCCATCGTGCTCGGCGTGCCGTTCGGCCTCGTGGCCGGCTATTTCGGCGGCTGGATCGATGCCACGATCTCCCGCGCCACGGATGCCATGCTGGCGACCCCCTTCCTCATCTTCGCCATCGCGCTGGCGGCGTTCCTCGGGCCGAGCCTCACCAACGCGATGATCGCCATCGGTCTCTCCGCCATGCCGATCTTCATCCGACTCACGCGCGGACAGGTGCTGACCGTGAAGGCCGAGGACTACGTGGAAGGCGCACGCGCCATCGGTCTCCCCGATTTCTGGATCCTGGTGCGCTACGTTTTCCCGAACGTGCTCCCGCCGATCCTGGTCCAGGGCACGCTGACCATCGCGACCGCCATCATCGCGGAAGCGAGCCTGTCCTTCCTCGGGCTCGGCCAGCAGCCGCCCAACCCATCCTGGGGATCTATGCTCAACACCGCGAAGAACTTCATGGACCAAGCCCCCTGGATGTCGATCTTCCCGGGCTCGGCGATCTTCCTGATCGTGCTCGGATTCAATCTTCTCGGCGACGGCCTGCGCGATGCGCTCGACCCCCGCGAACAGTAAAATTTACGCCAACTTCGGATAAGAGAACATGTTTACGACAAGGCCAGAGATCCTCGGCACCTTCGGCATCGTCACCTCGACTCACTGGCTCGCCTCTGCGGCGGGCATGTCGATGCTCGAAAAGGGCGGCAACGCCTTCGACGCCTGCGTCGCCTCGGCGTTCGTGCTGCAGGTCGTCGAACCGCACCTGGTGGGGCCGTCCGGCGAAGTGCCCGCGGTGTTCTACTCCTCGAAGACCAAGAAGGTCGAAGTGCTCTGCGGCCAGGGCACGGCCCCGAAGGGCGCCACCATCGCGCACTACAAGAGCGAGGGCCTCAAGCTCATCCCCGGCAACGGCCTCCTCGCCACGGTCGTGCCCGGCGCCTTCGACGCCTGGATGCTGTTGCTGCGCGACCATGGGCTGCTCTCGCTGCGGGACGTTCTGGAGCCTGCGATCTACTATGCCGAGCACGGCCATCCGCTGCTGCCGCGCGTGTCGGACACCATCAAGGGCCTGAAGGAGTTCTTCGAGACTGAATGGCCGACCTCGGCGGCCGTCTTCCTGCCCGGCGGCGAGGTGCCCAAGCCCCGCCAGCTCTTCCGCAATCCGCAGCTCGCCGATACCTGGAAGCGCATCATCCGCGAGGGCGAAGCCAGGGGCACCGACCGCGAGGCTCAGATCGAAGCCGCGCGCAATGCCTTCTACAAGGGCTTCGTGGCCGAGGCCATCGACGCTTTCGTGCGCAAGACGGAGGCCATGGACCAGAGCGGCTCGCGCCATCGCGGCGTGCTCACCGCCGACGACATGGCCCACTGGCAGGCGTCATACGATGTGCCGCAGACCTACGAATACCATAACTTCCGCGTCAACAAGATCAGGCCCTGGGGCCAGGGTCCGGTCTTCCTGCAGACGCTGGCGCTCCTGAAGGGCTTCGACCTCGCCTCCATGGGTCCCACTAGCGCTGCGTTCGTCCACACGGTCGTCGAGGCCATGAAGCTCGCCTTCGCCGACCGCGAGGCCTATTACGGCGACCCGGACTTCATCGACGTGCCGATCCAGACCCTGCTTTCGGATGCCTATAACGACGAACGCCGGAAGCTCATCACCGACAAGGCCTCGCTCGAGCTGCGTCCCGGCCGCGTCGAGGGCTACGAGGCCCAGATGGAGCGCACTCTCAAGGCGCTGCGCGAGCTCTCCACCACGGACAAGAAGGTGTCGGGCGGCGAGCCGACGCTGCAATCGATGCGCTCCGCGCGCCGCGGCGACACGGTGCATATCGACGTGGTCGACCGTTTCGGCAACATGATCGCCGCCATGCCGTCAGGCGGCTGGCTGCAATCCTCGCCAGTCATTCCGGAGCTGGGCTTCATGCTCAACTCCCGCGCCCAGATGTTCTGGCTGGAAGAGCGCCTGCCGGCGAGCCTCGCGCCGGGCAAGCGTCCGCGCACCACGCTCACCCCGACCCTCGCGGAGAAGGACGGCGAGCCCTACATGGTATTCGGCTCGCCGGGCGGCGACCAGCAGGAGCAATGGCAGCTCCTCCTCTTCCTCCGTCACGCCCATCACGGCCTGAACCTGCAGGAAGCCATCGACCTGCCGATGTCGCACACGGCGCATTTCCCCTCCTCGTTCTATCCGCGCGAGCAGAAGCCCGGCCACCTCATGGCCGAGGAAACCTACGGCGCGGAGGTGCTCGACGATCTGCGCTCGCGCGGTCACGAGGTCGAGGTCGCCCCGGCCTGGACGGTCGGCCGCCTCGTCGCCGCGAGCCGCGACAAGGATGGCCTGCTGCACGGCGCCGCCACGCCGCGCCTCATGCAGGCCTATGCGGTCGGCCGCTGAGGGACGGGGATCATGACCTGGTCGATCATTGCCAAGGATCCTGAAACCGGCGCCTTCGGCGTTGCGGTAACGACCAAGTTCTTCGCCGTGGGGGCGCTCTGCCCTCACGGCGCGGCACGGATCGGCGCCCTCGCCACGCAGGCGCTCGTTAACCCGCTTTACGGCACGGACGGAATCAGGCTCCTGGCCGAGGGGCGAAGCGCCACGGAGATCGTCGCGATCCTCACGGCCCAGGACCCCGGCCGCGGCTCCCGCCAGCTTCATGTGATCGACCGTGACGGTCGCACCGCGGCCCACACGGGCCAGGATTGCATCGACTGGTGCGGGCATCTCACCGATGAGGGCGTCTCCGTCGCCGGCAACATGCTGGCAGGCCCGACCGTCATCGAGGCCACGCTCGAAACCTACAAGCGGCGCATGGACCTTCCCTTCGCGGACCGTCTCATGACGGCGCTCGATGCCGGACAGGCCGAGGGCGGCGACAAGCGCGGCAAGCAATCGGCCGCCATCAGGATCTGGCACGAGGAGCCCTATCCCGTGCTCGACCTGCGCGTCGACGATCACCCGGAGCCCCTGGACGAGTTGCGCCGGCTCTACGGCGTCGCCCACGAGCGCTTCCTCGCCTTCATGGACGCCATGGCGACCCGGGCCAACCCGGCCGGAATCACGGACCGGTCGTGGATCGACCAGAGGGCGCGCGAATATCAGGAGCGGCATGCGGGCCGCACCGCACCGTAGGGCAGCCCTGCAACTCCCTCACTTGCCGCCGGGTCGAAAAGATCCTACGGCGATCTCATCCCTTTCGATGGACGTTCCGATGTTCGGCATTCCCCTGTTTGACCTGGCCTGGCTCGTGGTGGCGCTCCTGGCCGCCGGTGCGCTCACCGGCCTGCTGGCCGGCGTGTTCGGCGTCGGCGGCGGCGCGGTCGCCGTGCCGATCCTCTACGAGCTCTTCCGCATCCTGGAAGTGCCCGAGGAAGTGCGCATGCCGCTTTGCGTCGGCACGTCGCTGGCCATCATCATCCCGACATCGATCCGCTCCTTCAATGCCCACCGGGCCAAGGGCGCCGTCGACATGTCCATCCTGCGGGTCTGGGCCGTGCCGGTGGTGCTCGGCGTCATCGTCGGCAGTGTCATCGCCCGCTACGCTCCGGCGGACCTGTTCAAGGCCGTGTTCGTGATCGTGGCCGGCATCTCGGCCATCCGCCTGCTCTTCGGCAAGGATACCTGGCGCTTCGGCCTCGACATGCCCTCGAAGCCGATCATGGTCGCCTATGGCTGGATCATCGGCATTCTCTCGGCCCTCATGGGCATCGGCGGCGGCCAGCTCTCCAACCTGTTCATGACCTTCTACAACCGCCCGATCCACCAGGCGGTGGCGACGTCCTCCGGCCTCGGCATCCTGATCTCGATCCCCGGCGCGATCGGCTACGTCTACGCCGGCTGGCCGCATATGGCCGATTATCCCGACGTGATCGCCTTCCAGCCGCCGCTGGCGCTGGGCTACATCTCGCTTCTGGGCTTGCTGCTGTTCATTCCCACGAGCACCTGGATGGCGCCGGTGGGCGCGCGGCTGGCACACCGGCTCTCGAAGCGCCGGCTCGAGGTGGCTTTCGGCATCTTTCTCCTCCTCGTCTGCGCCCGTTTTGCGGTGAGCCTCCTCACTTAAGCCACCCTGCGCCGTCAGGCTGCGAAGGTCGCGGGAGGCAATGCCATGCCGTCAGGACCTCTTCATGCCTTTCTCTCCGGAACTGGGCGCGATGGCCGCGGGCGTCTTGCGGCCGACGTGCTCGGCTTTTCCGACGAGCGGCTGGAAGAGGTGCACGACTACATCCAATGGCTGTTTCCTCTGCCGACCCGCAGCGGCGCCCAGCCCGGAGCACCAGTTCTGACACGGGCCGAGATCGATGCGATCCGCGCCGACCGGAGCGCACAGGAAACCCTCAAGAAGGCGACCGAGCGGATGCTCCGGTTCTATCGAGAGACGCGCTGGTGGCTCACCACGTTCGATCACAACCACCTGCGCATCACCCGGATCATCCACAGCCTGAGGCTTCTCGTGGGTCCGGATGAGGCCCGACGCTTTCACAGTGCCATGCTCGACCTGAACGCGGCGGCAGGATCGCCCGTCAACGCCCGCAGCCTCGGCTTCTGGTCGGACGCAGCCGGCACCTGATCCGTCAGGCGAACTGTGCCTCGCTCAGCCGCCTGTAGATTCCGTTGAGGGCCAGAAGCTCCCTGTGACCGCCCTGCTCCACGATGACGCCACTATCGATCACGGCGATCCGGTCGGCATTCACGATGGTGGCGAGGCGGTGGGCGATCACCAGGGTCGTGCGTCCTTTCGACAGCTCTGCGAGGGCCTGCTGGATCGCCCGCTCGGTTTCCGTGTCGAGGGCGGAGGTGGCCTCGTCGAGGATCAGGATTGGCGGGTTCTTGAGGAAGATGCGCGCAATGGCGAGGCGCTGCTTCTGGCCTCCCGACAGCTTGACGCCCCGCTCCCCGACAACCGTGTCGAGGCCCGCCGGCAAGGCAGCGATCACCTCGTCGAGCCGGGCCCTGCGCGCCGCTTCCAGGATTTCGGAATCCTCCGCATCGAGACGGCCATAGGCGATGTTCTCGCGGATAGTGCCGGCGAACAGGAACACATCCTGCTGAACGATGCCGATCTGGCTTCGCAGGGAGCGGAGCGTCATGTCGCGGATGTCGATGCCGTCGATGGTGATGGCGCCGCTGTCGACCTCATAGAAGCGCGGCAGCAGAGAGCAGATCGTCGTCTTTCCGGCCCCTGACGGGCCGACGAACGCGATGGTTTCCCCGGCCCGGATGGTCAGGTCGAGCCCCTTGAGGATGCTTCGGTCGGGGGCATAGCCGAACCGAACATTGCTGTACTGAATGTCGCCTTTGAGCTTGCCGACATCCTTCGCGCCGGGGCGGTCCGCAATGTCCGGGCGGGTGTCGAGCAGAGTGATGTAGCGCCTAAAACCGGCAATGCCTTTCGGATAGGTCTCGATGACCGAATTGATCTTCTCGATCGGCCGGAAGAAGACGCCGACGAGCAGGAGGAAGCCGACGAAGCCGCCTGCACTCAGCTCGCCCTGAAGCACGAGGTAGCTGCCCGCCACCATGACCACTATCTGGATCAGGCGCATGCTCAGATAGCTCAGCGAGGTCGACGCCGCCATGATGCGGTAGGCCTCGAGCTTCGTCTTGCGGTAGCCCTGGTTGTCGACGGCGAACAGACGCCGCTCGTGGTCCTCGTTGGCGAAGGCCTGGACCACCCGGATCCCGCCGACATTCTCCTCGATGCGGGCGTTGAAATCCCCGACCTTTCCGTAAAGGGCCTGCCAGTTCCGCGTCATGCGGCCGCCATAGCGAGTCGTGAGCCAGGCGGTGAGCGGCACCACGAGCGCCGTGATCACGGCAAGCTTCACATTGACCGTGAACATCAGGCCGAACGCGCCGACCAGCGTCATCACGGCGATGAAGAGATCCTCCGGCCCGTGATGGGCAACCTCGCCGATCTCCTCCAGGTCCTTGGTGAGACGCGCCACGAGATGGCCCGTCTTCTGGTTGTCGAAGAAGCCGAAGGAGAGCTTCTGGAGATGATCGAAGGCCTTGCGCCTCATCTCGGTCTCGATGTTGATGCCGAGCATGTGGCCCCAATAGGTCACCGTGGCCATCAGGCCGGCATTCAGGACATAGATCGCCAGCAGCGATGCCGAAGCCAGGGTGATGAGCCCCCACTGGCCCGTGGGAAGCAGGGTATCGATGAACAGCTTGACGGCAATCGGAAAGCCGAGCTCGAGCAGTCCTGAAGCTACCGCGCAGGAGAAATCCAGCACGAACAGCCCACGATGGGGCCGGTAATAGGCAAAGAAGCGTTTGAGCAGGGAGCGCATGGCGGGACTAAAGCATCGGACCCAAAAGTGGACCTGCACTTTTGGGATCAATCCGATGCTTCCTTTATAAGTGAGAGCATCGTTCTTGCGGACCCGGAGGGCCACGTCAGTGAAAACCGGATCCACTTTTCGCTAGCGCGGCCCGCTGGGTCCGCACGATGCTCTAAGTACTGCCGGCTGCCGATGAGGGCAAGCAGGAGCTTGGAAACGACTTCAGCGGACGAAGCTGACGGGTTGGCCGGTAACGGGATGGGGGATCACATCCATGGCGATGCCGTAGATGGCCTCCAATTTGTGCGGGGTCATGATCTCTTTGGGCGTGCCGCGGGCGATCAGCCGGCCCATCTGCAGCGCCAGGATCTCATCGCAGTAGCGCGCGGCCATGTTGACGTCATGCAGCACGACGACCACCCCGAGGCCCCGCTCACGCGAGAGACGCTGCACGAACGCCAGCACCTCCACCTGATGGGTGACGTCGAGCGCCGAAATCGGCTCGTCGAGCAGCAGGAACTGAGCATCCTGGGCCACCAGCATCGCCAGCCAAACCCGTTGGCGCTCGCCCCCGGAGAGGGTATCGACGAGACGGTCCGCAAAAGGCTCCACATCGGCAAGCGCCATGGCGTCCCTCACCCTCTCGCGGTCGGCCGACCCGAAGCGGCCGAGAGGCCCATGCCAGGGATAGCGTCCAAGGGCGACGAGCTCCTTGACGAGCATACCCGAGGCCGGCGGCGTCTGCTGCGGCAGATAGGCCACCCGCCTCGCGAAGGGCCGCTCCCCCCAATCGGACAACGCCCTCCCGTCGAAAGCGATGCGGCCGCCGGATGCGGGCTGCTGACGGGCCAGCAGCTTGACCAGCGTCGACTTGCCCGAGCCGTTATGGCCGATCAATCCGATCACACGCCGTCCCGGCAGGGTCAGCGTGAGAGGATGAAGCAGGGTTCGCTCCGGAATCTCGAAGCTGACATCCGTCAGCTCGAACAGCGGAGCGTCGGCGGGATGGGGCCCGGCAGGCATGGCTTTCCGCATGGCAGGGAGAGCGCCGTCGCGAGACGGCGTCCCATCCATCACCACTTGTAGCTCGCTTTCAGGGTCGCGACACGGCCGGCGCCGTAATTGCAGGTGTACTGCGTATCGCAGGCCGAGACATATTCGTTGTCGAAGAGGTTGTTGACGTTCAATGCCACCGTGAAATTGTCGCGCGTGTAGCGGATTCCCGCGTCGAACACGGTCGCGGCCGGCACCTCCAGGGTGTTCTCGTTGTCGGCGTAGGAAAACCCGACATAGCGAACGCCTGCCCCAAAGCCGAGCCCCTTGAACGGACCTTCCTGAACCGTGTAGTCCAGCCAGCCCGAGGCCAGGATTTCCGGCACCACATTGGGACGGTTGCCGATCAACGCCGGATTTGTGTCCTCAGTGATTTCGATGTCGTAAGCCGTGAATGCGGCAATCGCCTTCAGGCCCGCGGTGATATTGGCCTGCGCTTCGAGCTCGAACCCGCGGGAGCGGACCTCTCCCAACTGAACCTCGAAGAATGAGTGCTCCGGGTCGCTCGTGTTGACGTTCTGACGCGTGATGTCGAACAGGGATGCCGTGATCAGGGCATCGACGAAGCTCGGCCTGTACTTGAGGCCAAATTCATATTGTCGGCCGGTTTCCGGATCGAACGACTGGCCGAAGAAGTCGGAGCCGATGACGGGGTTGAAGGAGCGAGATACGGCAACATAGGGCGTCATTCCGTTGGCGAACTCGTATCCCAGGCCCAGGCGGCCGCTGAACTCACCGGCTTTGTCGCTGAAATTGGCCGCACCGACCTTGTCGGTGCTCTTCGTGGAGACGTGATCGTAGCGTCCGTTCAGGGTCGCGATCCAGCCGCCGTAGCGAATCTGATCCTGCGCGTAGAACCCGACCTGATTCATGGTCAGGTCCTGATCGAGATACGGAACGGTCGGCCCTTGCGGAACGCCGTAGAGCGGGTTGACGGGGCTGATCGGCGTGCCGCCGCCGGATGCCTGGATATGATCGATGTTGTAGTACTTGTAATCCAGGCCGAGGAGCAGCGTGTGATCCAGCGGCCCGGTGCCGAACTTCGCCTCTGCCTGGTTGTCGAGGGACAGCGTGTTCACGACCGTGTGGTGGTTGAAGCCTACACGGAAGAGCAGGAAATCGGGCCCGTCGGGAGCCCCTCCGAGATACCCGAAGGGATATGGGCCGCGCTCCTTGGAATCCGTATGCGCATAGCGGAAGTTCTGCCTGAGCGTCCAGACGTCGTTCACGGCATGCTCGAACTCGTAGCCGATCATCGCCTGATCGCGGCGATAGAGATCGACATCGGGCTCGCTGTAATAGAAGCGCCGCGAGATGCGGCCGAAGGGCGCGGGAACGACCGTCCCGACATAGGGCAGGAAGCCTCCCGTGTGCATGAGGTCCATGTGCTGGTAGGACGACAGCACGGTGAGCTGCGTGCCCGCATTGGGCCGGAACGTGAAGGCTGGCGCAATGACCCCACGAAAATCGTCCGCGATCTTGGTTTCCCAGTCGCCCCCGGACACCTTGCCGGTCAGGCGATAGGACCAGATCCTGTCCTTGTCCAACGCGCCGCCGAAATCGAAAGCCGCATAGCCGTTGCCCCAGGAATTGATCCCCGTCTCGACGTAGCGTAGCGTCTCGGTCGTCGGACGCTTGCTCACGAGATTGACGATGCCGCCGACGGGTGAACCGCCATACAGAGCGGCGGAGGGACCTTTAAGCACCTCGATGCGCTCGAGAATGAACGGATCGATATAGAACCCGCCGAATCCGTATTGATAAAGAGGCAGGTTGTTCAGGAAGACGCCCGTCTGTCCGGCATCGAAGCCACGGATGAAGAACCAGTCCGTATCCGAGTCCAGGCCGTAGGGCTGCGCAAAGACGCCGGCCGTGTAGCGCAGAGCCTCGTCGACCTTCTGCGCCTGCCGGTCTTCAAGCTCCTCGCGACCGATCACCGAGACCGATTGCGGGATTTCATCGATGGGCGTGTCGGTTTTGGAGCCGGCAGTCGTCCGGTTGGGAACATAACCGTTCACCGGCCCCGTCCCATTGCCCACCCGTCCTTCCACGGTGACAGTCTCAAGAGCGATCTCCCCGGAGGCAGGTCGAGCCTGCGCCAGGGAATGGCCGCTCGATCCCACCATCATGGCAAGCGAGGCCAGGCTTGCTCCCATTCTCAACACGTAACGACGATTCATGAATGCCCCCAAGGCTGTCACTCGCATGAGGCCTTTCGGGACCTCGCATGCATGCGCAATCCGGCGATTGCCGGTTCCGCTACTGACTATGGTTTCCGCTGCATTCCGACAAGAATTATGTTTTGAAATTACTCTAAACTGCACTCTAGAATGATTATAATCCGCATTTTAACTTCGTAATTCTAATGATCTAACCGCTTCATAGGTGGAGATCGGCCGATCAATTTAACGACTCAGAAGCCTGTTCAAGGCCTTGGATGAGAGGGATCAGCCAAAGGCAAGAAGCAATCGGCAGGACTGCCACGATGCCTTCCGATAGAAGAGTCGCTTTTTTGGAAATATTCTAAGTTTCTGGATTAATTGCTGTTTTATGAGAAATCTATTGACGCCACCGCATCCACGGTCCATCAACCCGCCTCGAAGCGATGGACGATGCTGGCGCTCCGCGCGGCAAGCAGCAGACGGCGGCCGTAACTCGTCGAAGCCCGGAGCAGCAGCGACGACACCAAAGTATTCCCATTTCTATATAAGTATAGATTTATAATACCAAAGAAAGCCGAAGGAACTTCTCCTGGTACGTCGAATGCCCATGCAGTCTTATCCCGCACGAAATGCATTCGCGTTGACCCGGCGCAGCCTGCTCGGAGGAGCATTCGGCTTCTCCGTCGTCGGAAAGACCCATGCGAGCCCGCAC
>JAEWKH010000136.1 GCA_023386155.1 Pseudomonadota bacterium | reverse complement strand
GGCCGCCCTTGCGCGTCCAGGCCGCCTCGGGATCGTGCGGGCTCGCCGCGCCCGCCCCCTGCTCGTGCGAGGGACGCCGCACCGGCGCCGCGACCAGGGTGGCATCCAGCAGCGTGCCGGCCTTGACCAGCAGGCCACGCCGATCGAGCTGGCGGGCGATCTCGCCCATGAGGGCTTCGTCCAGGCCGCTCTCGCGCAAGGCCTTGCGGAAGCGGCTCAGGGTGGAGTGATCGGGCGTGCCGTCCGCAGCGGACAGGCCGACGAAGCGGCGAAACGACAGCCGGTCGGAGAGCGCCTCCTCCAGGCCGGGATCGGACAGGCCGTACCATTGCTGCAGCAGCAGCGCCTTGAACAGGACCGGCGGCGGATAGCTCGGACGGCCGGTAGGGGCGGCATAGATCCGATCCAGCGGGGCCTCCAGAGCGGCCCAGTCGAACAGCGCGGCGATGCGCTCCAGCCGGGCATTGCGCCCAAGGCCCGCCGGCAGGACAGAGAGGTTCGCGGGGCTCCGTTGGCTCGTCCGAGGCATGGCAAAGCCCTCCGCTCCAGCCGGCAAAACCAGTATACGCTCTCTTACGCAAAGGTCTCCCACGGGAGAGGGGGAGGCGCCGACACCCCCGCCCCTCTCCCGCCCGGAAGAGGGAGAGGCGCCGCGCCTCATGAAAATGCCCGGCACAGGGCCGGGCATGACGTGAAAGCGAATGGGCAACGGAGGCCTCAGGCCGCCTTGCTCTTGGGCTGCACCTCGGCGGAGTAGTCGTCCATCAGCATCTTCGAGACGGCACCGGGCTGGAACCGGTAGGGACCGATCTCCGAGACGGGGGTCACCTCGGCGGCCGATCCGGTGATGAAGCACTCGCTGAAGGTCGAGAGCTCCTCGGGCATGATCCGCCGCTCGACCACTTCGAGGCCGCGCCGCTTGGCCAGCTCGATCACGGTCTGGCGGGTGATGCCGTCGAGGAAGCAATCGGCGATGGGCGTATGCACGGCCCCGTCGCGGATGAAGAAGATGTTGGCGCCCGTGCACTCGGCGACGCGGCCCTGCCAGTCGAGCATCATGGCGTCCGCATAGCCCTTCTTCTCCGCCTGGTGCTTGGAGATCGTGCAGATCATGTAGAGGCCCGCCGCCTTGGCCGTGGAGGGGGCGGTGGCCGGATCGGGACGGCGGTAGGTCGCGATGTCGAGGCGGATGCCCTTCATCTTCTGGGCCTTGTCGAAATAGCTCGGCCATTCCCAGCAGGCGATGGCGAGATGGATCTTGTTGTGCTGGGCGGCCACCGCGAGCATCTCGGATCCGCGCCACGCGATGGGGCGCAGATAGGCGTCCGTGAGGCCGTTCTTCTCGAGCACGAGGCGCTTCGCGGCGTCGATCTCGGCCACCGTAAAGGGAATCTCGAAATCGAGGATCTGGGCCGAACGCTTCAGGCGCTCCGAATGCTGCGTGGACTTGAAGATCTCTCCGCCATAGGCGCGCTCGCCCTCGAACACGCTCGAGCCGTAGTGCAGGCCATGCGTCAGAACGTGGATCTTGGCGTCCTTCCAGGGTACGAGCTGCCCGTCGTACCAGATCCATCCATCATGTTGATCGAGGGGGGTCGCGGACATCGTCGTTCTCCTTGCATGCCGACCTTTGTGGCAACCGGGGCCGTGTAATTTCCGGTTTGCTTCCCGGCGATTTCAATTTCATTCATTTCGCGGAAGCGGCTTGACGAGTAACAATCGTCCTGAGATATGTCAACAAGGCTGACATAAAAATTGGGAACAGGATGGTGCCAGACGCAATCCCGGCTTTGAAATCTCCGCAACCCGGCAAGGATCCAGACAAGGACATCCTGGCCGAGCAGCCGGCCTACGACCTCATCGAACTGCTCTTCTTCGCCTATCGCGACTTCGTCAGCGATCCCGACAGGATCCTGGACGAATACGGCTTCGGGCGGGCCCACCACCGGGTCCTGCACTTCGTCAGCCGCCAGCCGGGCCTGACCATTGCGGAACTCCTCGACATCCTGAGGATCACGAAGCAGAGCCTCAACCGGGTGCTGAAGGAACTCATCGAGAAGGATTTCGTCGAGAGCCGGATGGGGACGGCCGACCGGCGCCAGCGGCTGCTCTTTGCCACGGCCAAGGGCCACGATTTGGCCTTGAAGCTCGCCAAGCTGCAGACCCGCCGCATCATGCGGGCCCTGTCCGAAATGGAGCCCGAGGCCAAGGAGACGGTCAGCCGCTATCTCCTGCGCCTCATCGATCCGGACGACAGCGCCCATGTGAAGCGGCTCGTATTCGGGCAGAAGAAAACCTGATAAGCAGGGCCCGACCAAGCAGCCTGAAGCCCCATGGACGCACGCATCGACATTCCCGACCACGCCCCGCACGTCCTCGTCGTGGACGACGACCGCCGCCTGCGCGACCTCCTGTCCCGTTTCCTCACGGAGAACGGCTACCGGGTGACGGCCGCGGCCAGCGCGGCCGAGGCGCGGGCGAAGGCCGGAAACTTCGTCTTCGATGCCCTCGTGCTCGACGTGATGATGCCGGGGGAGACCGGGTTCGAATACGCCCGCTCCTTACGCCAGCACTCGCAGGTGCCGATCCTGATGCTCACGGCGCGGGCCGATGCCTCCGACCGGGTGACGGGCCTGGAAATCGGTGCGGACGACTACCTGCCCAAGCCCTTCGAGCCGCGCGAGCTGCTGCTGCGCCTCGGCAACATTCTCAAGCGCACGCAGCCCATGCCCGGCGCGCCGGGCGCCGACGTGCCGGAGATCATCCATTTCGGCCCCTTCTCGTATCGCTTCGACCGCGGCGAGCTGCGGCGCGGGGACGAGGCGGTGCGCATCACGGAGCGCGAGCGCGAGATCCTGACGATCCTCGGCAGCCACGCGGGCGACAACGTTCCGCGCGAGGCGCTCGCCGGCAACGGCATGGCGGCCAACGAGCGTACGGTGGACGTCCAGATCAACCGGCTGCGCCGCAAGATCGAGATCGATCCCGCCAACCCGATCTTCCTCCAGACCGTGCGCGGCATCGGCTACCGCCTCGTGATCGATCGATGAAGATCGGAGCGACCCTGCGCTACTCGCCTCTCGACCATGCCGCGCGCTGGTTCGGCCGCTTCCTGCCGAAAGGGCTTTATGCCCGCGCCCTCATCATCATCATCGCGCCGGTCATCCTGCTGCAATCCGTCGTCGCCTACGTCTTCATGGAGCGGCATTACCAGCTCGTCACGCGGCGCCTGTCCTCGGCGGTCACGGCGGATATCGCGGCGCTCATCGACATCTATGAGAGCTATCCGCAGGACAAGGATGCGAGCACGCTGGCCCGCATCGCGTCGGAGCGGCTGCAGCTCGATGTCGACATCCTGCGCGACGCGGACCTGCCGCCGCCCGGCCCCAAGCCCTTCTTCGACATTCTCGACGAGACGCTGACCGACGAATTGCGGCGCCAGATCGATCGTCCGTACTGGATCGACACGGTCGGGCGCTCGAGCTATGTGGAAATCCGCATCAAGCTCGATCAGAACACCGTCATGCGCGTCCTGGCGCGGCGCAGCCAGGCCTATGCCTCCAACTCGCATATCTTCCTCGTCTGGATGGGCGGCTCGTCCTTCGTGCTGCTCGGCATCGCCATCCTGTTCCTGCGCAACCAGATCAGGCCGATCCTGCGGCTGGCCGAAGCGGCCGAGGCCTTGGGAAAGGGACGCGAGATCGAGTTCCGCCCGCGCGGCGCGCGCGAGGTGCGCCAGGCCGGCCACGCCTTCATGGAGATGAAGCGCCGCATCGAGCGCAACATCGAACAGCGCACGACCATGCTGAACGGCGTCAGCCACGACCTGCGCACCATTCTCACGCGCTTCAAGCTCTCGCTCGTCTTCCTCGGCCAGACGCCGGAGGTCGAGGATCTCAAGCGCGACGTGGACGAGATGAGCCGCATGCTCGAAGGCTATCTCGCCTTCGCGCGAGGCGATGGGGGCGATGCGGGCGAACAGGCGGTCGAGACGGATCTGCGCCAGCTCCTCGAGGAGGTGCAGTCAGACGCCGAGCGGCAGGGCCATGCGACGGAGCTCGAGATCGTCGGCGACCCGATTATCACCGTGCGGCCCGACGCGTTCCGCCGCCTCCTGTTCAATCTCGTCTCCAATGCGGCGCGGCACGGCGACCGGATCGGGATCACGGCCAATCACGAAACGCGCTGGCTCGTCCTGCACGTGGACGACGACGGGCCGGGCATTCCGGCCGAGCTGCGCGAGGAAGTCTTCAAGCCGTTCGTGCGCCTGGACGAGGCGCGCAACCAGGACGAAGGCGGATCGGGCCTCGGCCTCGCCATTGCCCGCGACATCGCCCGCTCCCACGGCGGCGACATCGTGCTGGGCGACAGCCCGCTCGGAGGCCTGCGCGCCACGGTGCGGCTGCCGGCCTGATCCCGTTTCGACGCCTCTTCGTACTCAGGGGCACTTCTGGGCTGAGAAACGATCCGTGTTCTCTCCGCGCCGGCAGAGCCAGGAGCGCCTCACCTCGCGAATGCTCCAGGCTCCCGCGCCGGTTCGGCCAAGGGCGATGTCCCATCGCTCGCCTCTCACGGAATCGTCGAGAAGGCCGTCGCGCAGCACCACGATGTTCGTGGACGACGGGACCTCGCCGCCTTCGTTCATCTGAACGACATGCTGCGTGACGCCCTCGAAGTCGCCGGCGATCGCCATTGCGATGGACAGGGGCGAAGCTCCGCCGGCCGCGAGGGACGAGGCGTCGCCATATTCAGCCGCCGCCACGACGTCCATAGCGGCAACCGGTAAATCCAGCAGGGACCTGCGCGGATCGTTCATTGCCGGCTGGGCAACCGCCATCGCCGACATGATGAAGGAGAAGGCGGCGCCGGGAATGACGCGATGGAGGCTGCGCATGATTTCCTCGTGCGATCCAGAGCATCGTTTGAGCGGAAAACCGGAGCCACTTTTCACTGACGCGGCCCTCCGGGTCCGCACGATGCGCTAGTAGAGCCTTCCGCCCACCGGTACGTCGCGATCCGGCCGGATCAGCATGACGTCGCCATCGGCATCGGGCACGCCGAGCGTGAGGACCTCCGACATGAACGGACCGATCTGGCGCGGCGGGAAGTTCACCACCGCCAGCACCAGCGATCCGACGAGATCCTCCGGCGAATGGTTCACCGTGATCTGCGCCGATGACCGCTTCGTGCCGATCTCGGGCCCGAAATCGATGGTGAGCTTGAACGCCGGCTTGCGCGCCTGCGGAAACGGCTCGACGGTGACGATCCGACCGACGCGAATGTCGACCTTCAGGAAATCGTCGAACGTGATGGGCGCCGTCGTCGAACTCGCCTGATCCATCCCTGCCCCCGCCCCTTTCAGATCGCAGCCGCCGGGTTCTGCGCGTCGCCGTTGTCTTCGCCGGCGCGGCGGGTCTGCGAGCGTATCGGCCTGCGTCCCTGCATCAGGGCCCGTCCGACCGCGCGCAGGGGCGCACTCAGGCGGCGCAGATCCTCGGCGCCTTCCAGGATGCGTTCGGCGCGGCGCAGTTCGCGGTCGAGCCGCGCCATGGTCTTGGCCAGCGTCGGGTCGTCGTCGTCGAGCCAGGTGCGCATGGCGTTGGCAAAGACCAGAACCGCGCCCTGGAGCTTCAGCTTTCCGAGCGGCCCTTCCGTGTGGATGCCCGCGGCCGCGAGCATGAAGCGCTGGGAGTTGAGCGAGACCTGATTGAGCGCGGCGAGCGACACCGGATCGTATTGCAGATCCTGGAAGATCCGCCGCAGAGCCTGCTTGTAGGGCTGCAGGGCGTCGAAGCGGCGCATCATGACGTCGAAGATGCGCTCACGCGCGGGCTCGCCCGCAAGGTCGTCGGTCGTTCCCTCCAGCACCTGCCGGTCGATCTGGCGCGACAGCGCGCCGAGCACGGCGCCTTTCGAGGGAAAGAGGTCGCGGAACTCGGCGAGCGACACATTGGCGGCCTGCGCGACGTCGGTGATCTCGATCTCGCTCCAGGGCCGCCGCGCGGCGAGATCCATGAGCGCCTCGACGATCGCCTTGCGCTTATCCGTGGGAGCTTCTGCCGTCACGATAACCTCCTGAACATCTTCCTTTGGGATCTATCTAGCGCATCGTGCGGAAAAGTGGCCTCGGTTTTCCGCAATAAACGATGCGCTGTCTAAGAAGTGGAGCATCGGATTCGATCCCAAAAGTGGAGTCCACTTTTGGGTCCGATGCGCTAGGAGCCGAGAGCAGCATTCCCAAGATTTAGCCCGCGAGTTCCTCCGCCCGCCGCTTGGCGGCCGCCACGGCCTCGCGCATGAGCGCCTTCAGCCCGCCCGGATCGCGCATGAGGACTTCGAGCGCGGCCGCCGTCGTGCCGCCGGGCGACGTGACGTTCTGCCGGAGCGTGGCGGGCGCCGACTCGCTCTGGAACAGGAGTTCCCCTGCGCCGGTCACCGTGGCCCGCGCGAGGCGCTGCGCCAGATCCGGCGGAAGACCGGCGGCCGCTCCGGCCTCGGCGAGGCATTCGACCAGATGGAACACATAGGCCGGGCCGGAACCCGACACGGCCGTGACCGCATCGATCAGGTCTTCCGAAGGCAGCCATTCGACGATGCCGTTGCTGCTCAGGAGCGCATCGGCCATCAGGCGCTGCGCCTCGCTCACATGCTCGTTGGCGGCGGCGCCGGTCGCCCCTCGCCCGATGCTGGCGGGAAGGTTCGGCATGGCGCGCACGATGGCGGCGGACGCGGGAAGCCTCGCGCGCAGGTCGCCGATGGTCTTGCCCGCAAGAATGGAGATGAGGAGAGTCTTCGGCCCGAGAAGGCCGTTCAGCGCGGGCGCAGCCGCGTCGAGCATCTGCGGCTTGATCGCCAGCACCAGGACGTCGGGAGCGGCAGGGCCGGCCGGGTTCAGGGCCATACCCTTCTCGCGGCAGAAGCGCGTCATATCCTCGGAAGGGTGCGGATCGAGAACGGCGACGCCTTCGGGCCTCATGCCGACCTTGAGCCAGCCCTCCAGCATGGAGCCGCCCATCTTGCCGGCACCGACGAGGATGAGGGACGACGGCAGATGCGGGGCGTTCGACGGCATGGGCTTGATCCTGAACGAAGGAAGAGACGGGGCCGCACTCTATTCACGCCCGCCCTGCCCTGTCGAGAAGGTTCAGGCTTCGCCTTCGGTTTCGAACAGGACGCTGTCGAGCGCCTCGCGGGCCGACTTGCCGGCCCAGATCACGAACTGGAAGGCCTGGAAATACCGCTCGCAGGCCTCGACCGCGACCCGCAGCATGGTTTCGCATTGCCCGTCGGTCGGATCGGCCCCGCCCGCCAGCAGCAGGGCATGCCGGAACATCACCACGTTCTCCGTGCTCCACAGGTCGAAATGCCCGACCCAGAGCTGCTCGTTGACGGAGGCGATGAGCTGGAGCACCTCCTGGCGCCGCCGCTCCGGAACCTTGAGGTCGAAGGCGCAGGCCATGTGCATGGCCTCCACGTCCTCGATCCAGGTGAAGGCGATGTCGTAATCCGCCCAGCGGCCAGCCACCGAGATCGACATCTCGTCCGCTTCGGCCCGGTCGAAGATCCAGTGCCGCAGGGAAGCGAGGCGCTCGACCACATCGAGAGGGTGTTCCGAGCGATCGATTTCAAGATGAATCTGCGACATGTCGATCCTGGACGCTCAATTACCTGAATATGGTAAACATATCAGGCAACACCATTGCGTTGATCCGGACACTATTCGAAAGAAGTACTCAGAATATCGAATGAATTCTGAGATCCCGCTGTCGCCGCCTCGAATCAGCTCATGAATCGACAGTCTTAGATTTCGGCCGTCCTCACAATGCGCCGGATTCACCTGTCCACAACAGGAGATCCGCACTGGACGCAGACCGGATTCCCGTCCGGATCAGGGCGTGGCGGGGTTCACGCCGGCGGTCGAGGCCAGCTTCGCCTCGAGATCCTTCACGCGGGCTTCGAGCCGCTCGTTCTCCTCGCGGGCCGCGACCACCATCTCGCGCAGGACCTCGACCTCCTCGCGGGTGGCGACGTCCATATCCTTGATCAGGCGCTCGAACTGGCTGCGGACCACGCTCTCGACCTCTCTCCGGACGCCCTGCGCCGCCCCGGCGGCATCGGTGGCGAAGCGGGCGAGTTCGTCGAAGATCCGGTTGGACGATTGGGTCATGGGTTCACATCCACAGCGTTCGGCGGGCTTTCAAAGCCCTGGAACGTCACACATGGGCGCATTCGCCGCAAACTGCAACAGGGTTGACGATCCTGGCCCGGCGGGTCCAATGGCACCCCGTTCGAACAAGGCCCGCCCATGCCTCTCTCCTTTCCCATCATCGACCCCGTGGCGATCTCTATCGGCCCCTTCGCGATCCGCTGGTATGCGCTGGCCTATGTGGCCGGCCTCCTGGGCGGCTGGTTCTATGCCAAGCGCCTCGCGGCCAGGGCCGACCTCTGGGGCGGGCTGAAGCAGCCGAAGCCGGTCGATGTGGACGATCTCATCGTCTGGGTGGCGCTCGGCGTCGTCCTGGGCGGACGGATCGGCTACGTGCTGTTCTACAATCTGGCCTCCTATCTCTCCCATCCCCTGGAGATCTTCGCGATCTGGCGGGGCGGCATGTCGTTCCATGGCGGCTTCCTCGGGGCGGTGCTCGCCATCGTGCTCTTCGCCCGCTCGCGCGG